>NZ_CP094965.1:0-67500 GCF_022985615.1 Candidatus Karelsulcia muelleri
ATGATTTTCTTTTCTTCTTTTGGACGACGAACGATGAACGACTTGAATAAGCCTCTTGGGTTTTTCCAAGATTCTATTTTCCAAGATTATAAATTCTTAGATAGGCTCCAAAAAGAAATATTGGATATAAAAATGAAAGATTTTAATAAAAAATATAATTTTATTATTTGTGCTGAACATAATCATGTTTATACTATTGGTAGAAATAGTAAATTTACTAATTTATTAATGTTTTCTAACACATATAAAACAATACCAATATTAAAAGTAGATAGAGGTGGAGATGTTACTTATCATGGATCTGGACAACTGGTCTGTTATTTGATTTTAGATCTTTTTTTATTTAATTATGATATTAATCTTTTATTACGTTTTATTGAAAATATTATTATTTATATTTTATTAAAATATAAAATCCTTAGCTTTAGAATCATCAATCAAGCTGGAATCTTTGATTACTGTCATTTTAAAAAAATATGTTCTATTGGTCTTAAAATAAGAAATTATATTACTAGGCATGGATTTTCTTTAAATATTAATAATAATTTAAATTATTATAATTATATTAGACCATGTGGTATTAATAAATATGGAATAACATCACTTTATACAGAAAATAATTTTTCTTTTTATATAAAAATTAAATCTTTATTAAATAATATACTTTCTTCTTTTTTTAATTTAATTTATTAATTTTCATATAAAAATATATGAAGTTTATAAGTTGATGAATTCAATAAAAAATTCAATAAAAATAGAAAAAGAATATAATTTTATTAAAAATGATAAAATCATATACAATTACTGGGAAAAAAATAAATACTTTAATTCTCTTCCTGATAATCGTTTATCTTATGTAGTTATAATGCCACCACCTAATATTACTGGTGTACTTCATATGGGACATATATTAAACAATACAATACAAGACGTATTAACAAGAAAAGCACGATTAGAAGGCTTTAATACCTGTTGGGTCCCAGGACTAGATCATGCTTCAATAGCTACAGAACATAAACTAATAACTGAATTAAAAAAAAAAGGAATATCTAAAGAAAAAATAGGTCTTAAAAGATTTTTAAAAATAGCAACTAAATGGAAAATAAAATATAGTAAAACTATTATTAAACAATTAAAAAAAATTGGCTGTTCTTGTGATTGGCAAAGATTAAAATTTTCTCTAGATGATAATTTCTCTAAATCAGTAAATAAAATTTTTATAACCTTATATAAGGATGGATACTTATATAAAAAGTATGGAATAGTTAATTGGGATACTAAAACTCAAACAGCTCTTTCAAATGAAGAAATTCAGTATAAAATGTGTCGAGTAAAATTGTATTATATAAAATATCATATCCAAAATGATAATAATTATATTATAGTAGCTACAAGAAGACCTGAAACTATTTTCGCTGATACTGCTTTATGTGTTAATCCAACTGATAAAAGATATCTAAAATATATAAATAAAAAAGTAATAGTACCAATTTCTTCTAAAGAAATTCCTATTATAGCAGATAATTATGTAGATAAAAAATTTGGTTCTGGATGTGTAAAAATCACTCCAGCTCATGATTACAATGATAAATTAATTGCTGAAAGGCATAACTTAGAAATTATTAATTTGATTGATAAAAATGGAAAACTTAATAAGTCTGGATTAGATTTTGCTGGTAAAAGTGTAAAAAAGGCTCGAATAAAAATTATAGAGTTCTTAAAAAAAAAGAATTATTTACTTAAAATTAAAGAATATAATTCACAAATTGGTTATTCAGAAAGATCTAATACTGAAGTAGAACAATTATTATCTTCTCAATGGTTTTTAAAAATGAATTTATTAGTTAAAAAAGCTTTACATAATATTCATCAAAAAGATATAATCAAATTATATCCTAAAAAAATTAAAAAGAAAATAAAAGATTGGTTTATCAATCTTAAAGATTGGAATATTTCTAGACAATTATGGTGGGGACATAGAATTCCTGAATGTTGTAAAACCGATAAAAAAGTTGAGGTATTAGACACTTGGTTTTCTGCTTGGATTTGGCCAATAGTAATTTTTAATGGAATAATGAATAATAATTATAATAATAATAATAATTATAATAATAATAATAATTATGAATTACAATATTATTATCCTATTACAGAATTAGTTACTGGTGATGATATTTTATTTTTTTGGGTTATAAGAATGATCATTGCTGGTTTTTTTTTTATTAAAAAAAAACCTTTTAAGAATATTTATTTTAATGGAATAGTCAAAGATAGTAATAGATTAAAAATGTCTAAATCTTTAGGTAATTCTCCTAATATAAATAAAATTTTTAATAAATATGGAGCAGATTCGGTTAGATGTGGAATTTTGATTATGGCACCTATTGGGAAAGATATGGTATTTAATCCTGAGACTTTCTTAATAGGAAACAAGATTAAAAATAAAATTTGGAATGCTTTTAAGTTAATACTTACATTTAATATAACTCCCCAAAAAAATAATATAGAAATTAATAATTATCTTTTTTCATGGATAAAAAATAAATTCTATTTATTAGTAAAACTAATAAATAAATTATTTAAAAAATATAAACTTAGCAAAGTATTAATTATAATTTCTACTTTTTTTAAGAAAGATTTTTGTTCACTTTTTTTAGAAAGTACCAAAAGAGTTAATTCATATAAATTAACATATTCTTTTTTAAAAAAAATATCTAAATTATTTAGAAATATACTAATTATTTTCCATCCTTTTATTCCCTTTATGACTGAATATATTTGGAGTATATTAAAACTTAAAAATAATATTTTCCATAATAAAAAACCTTTATTAATTCAAAAATGGCCTACTGAAAAAAAGTTAAATATAAATATACTTAATGAATTTAAAAGAATTAATAAAATTATTTTACAAATAAGAAAATTTAGAGAGATATATAAAGTATCAAAAAAACTAAAACTTTTAGTTGTTTGTAAGAAAAAATACAATAAAATTAAAAACAATATTTTAATTTTATTAGGTAATCTAAAAAGTATTAAATGTTTAAAAAAAAATAAGAATTCTAATAAATATTATACTTTTATATTAGATGATGAAATATATTTAATTAAAAGACCTAAAGAAATATTTGATAGAAAAAAAATAAAACATGAATTATCATATTATAAAAATTACTTAGATAAGATTATTTTAAAGTTAAAAAATTCAAGCTTTTTGAAAAAAGCCCCCCAAAAAATCATAAATTTAGAAAAACAAAAAAAAAGGTATTGTCTTAATAAGATTAATTTATTAAAATTTAACCTGACAAGTATTAAGTAATTAAGTATTAAGTTATAAAATAATTAAGTGATAATACTAATACTAAGAAAGTGATAGTGATAATACTAAGAAAGTGATAATACTAATACTAAGACTAAGACTAAGAATGCATAATAAAAACTAAGACTAAGAATGCATAATAAAAACTTTTTATTAAAATCTATATTGGAAATAATGGAAAAAAATTCTGGAGAAGAAATTACTTTATTAAATTTTTATAAAAAAAAAAACAGAATATATGATTATTTTATAATTTGTAATGGTAGATCGAATAAACATGTTTTTTCACTTTATGAAAAAATAAAAGAAAATACATCTCCCAGTCATACAGAAGGGATAAGAAAAAGTAAATGGATATTAATGGATTATATAAATATAATAGTACATATTTTTTTAAAAGAAATAAGAAATTATTATCAAATTGAAAAAATCTATCAAGGGCTTCATATTTTATCTTATGAATAAAAAAATGTTTTATGAGGTGTACTATTTATAATTATATTAATAAAATATATTACTTAGAATAAAATATATAAAATAAAAACCTTATTACTTAAAAATAAAAATAATAAGGTATATAAAAACGACCAATCATATTAAAATAGGAGATTTTATGTTTTTTAGTCAAAAACTATAATATTATGAAAATATAAATTATCTAAGATTCTAAAAAAGAATATATATAAATATTGTATAATAATAAAGATATTTTAGAAAATCAAATATCAAATAAGATTTTCTAAAATAATATTTTCTGATTTATGATTTATAAGATTTAGAAAAAATATTAGTAAAAAAATTAATCCTAGTAATAAGATGGAATTTTTAAAAAAATGAATTTTTCAATAAATTGTCATTATTTATTTAAAAGTTTAAAGTCAATTTATAGTGTTATTAATCAAAATCATCATATCTCTATATTTACTTGTTTTATTTTAAATGTTAAAAATAATATGTTAAAAATTAAAGCCTCAGATTCAGAAATTTCTATTAAAACTACGTTAAAAGTATTTAGTAAACAAAAAGGGAAAGCAGCAGTTCCGGCTAAATTATTAATGGATATATTAAAACATATACCTGAACAGCCATTAAAAATAAAAAAAAGAAATTTTAATCAAATAAGAATTATTTCATTTAAAGGAAATTACGATATATCTCTTTTAAATCACGAACTTTTTCCAAAATATAAGAAAATAAAAAGAACACAAGTTTGTGTTCTTAACAAAAAAACAATAATAAATATTATTGATAACACTTTATTTGCTGTAGGTAATGATGATCTTAGACCAGTAATTAATGGTGTTTGTTTTGAAATAAAGAAAAAAAAAGGTATTTTTGTTGCAACAAATAATAATATATTAGCAAAATATTCTATTAATAGTATTAATACTAAAGCAGAAATGAAGTTTATAATTCCTAAAAAAACTTTATTAGTCTTAAAAAAAAACTTTAACAATAAAACCAATATAATTAAAATTCAATATAATAAATATAATACATATTTTATATTTACTAATAATATAATTATTACATCTTTAATTAAAGGAAAATTTCCAAATTATAAGAAAATACTGCCACTATATAATAAAAAGAACAAATTAAGAATTGCTATGAAAGAATTTAAAACTTCAATTAAAAGAATTAATTTATTTTCTAACAAAATAGATAATAAAATAAATTTTAGTTTATCTAAAAACAAATCTATAATATATGCAGAAAATAAAGATTCAAGTAATAAGGGGTATGAAGAATTAGTTTGTAAATATTTTGGAGAAAATTTAGAAATTAGTTTCAAATATAATGATTTAATAGAAGGATTATATAATTTAAAATGCGAAGAAATTGAAATAAAACTTCAAGAAAGATATAGTCCAGCATTAATAAGGCCAATATCTTCTTTGGAAACAGAAAAGAGTTTTCGCTTAATTGTTCCTTTAAGTTAAAAGATATATTTATAGTTGCTAATATAACAAAAATATAATTCATTAAATGAATTTTGAAAGAGGTGAAAGTAGTCTTTTTGTAATAAAGAAGAAAAATGAAGATTTAAAAAATCAAATTAAATCAAAAGAAAAAATAAAAATTATAAAATTATATAGTTATACTATCCCTAAATTAGAAAAATATGATCTTAAAAAAGGAAGAATATTAAAAATAAAAGCTAAGATAATACTAATTGATATCGGGTTTAAATATGATTGTATATTATCAAAAAAGGAATTACAAATACTAAAAATTAATCCTAGAATTAACGAATTAATAGATGTAATTGTAGAAAAATTAGATTATAAAGGTAAATGTTTTTTATCCTATATAAAAGCCAATAAAATTAAATCATGGAATCGCATAAAGACTGCATATAGAAAAAATGAACTAGTATCTTTTTTAGTATTATCTAGAACAAAAGGAGGACTGATTGTATCATTATATAATATAGACTGTTTTTTACCTGGCTCCCAAATAGAATATAAAAAAGTTACCAATTTTGATTATTATGTAGGGAAAATATTGATAGGGAAAATAGTAAAAATTAATAAAACCACTAAAAATATTGTAGTTTCTCATAAGATAATTATAGAAAAACAAAATATAAAAAGAAAAGCTTTAATTATTAGTAATTTAAATAAAGGAATAATAGTTGAAGGAGTAGTAAAAAATATAACCAATTATGGAGGTTTCGTTGATTTAGGATGTAGTTTAGATGGATTATGTCATATATCAGATATAAGTTGGAAGCGTATTAAACATCCAGTAGAAAAAATAAATTTGGGAGAAAGAAGAAATTTTTTAATCTTATCAGTAGATAGACATAGAAAAAGAGTACAATTAGGTATTAAACAAATGATAATTGATAATTGGAAAAGTGTGATAAAAAAGATTTTTGTTTCTGGAAAAATAATAAAAGGAAAAATTAACTTTTTAATAAATTTTGGTATTTTAGTAGAAATATACCCATGTTTTGAAGGTTTATTACACAAAAAAGAGGAATTTAAATTCCATTATAAAATATACCCGAAAAAAATGTTTAAAATTGGGAATGTAATAAATATATTAATATTAGGTTCAAAATTAAAACATAAAAAAATTTATTTTAGTTTTAAGATTATTTAAAAAAAGACGTCTAGAAATTAATAGTATAGCAGATAATTAATAGTATAGCAGATTAATTTTTTATTTTTTTATACATCAATTTTATAAAATCATCATTATTAGCTGTCTGTCGAAGATTTTCTCTAATATTCTTAATAGCATCTGAAGGAGACCGAGCAGTTAAAAAAAGGTTTCTTTTTATAATCCAAACTGCTTCTAAAGTCTTTAAATCAATTAACAAATTATCTTTCCGAGTACTAGATTTTAATAAATTAATCGCTGGAAATATTCTTTTATTAGCAATTTTTCGATCTAATTGTAGTTCTAGATTACCTGTTCCCTTAAATTCTTCAAAAATTATTTCATCCATTTTGGAACCAGTTTTTATTATTGCAGTAGCTAAGATTGATAATGATCCACCACCTTCAATATTTCTAGCAGCTCCAAAAAATTTTTTGGGTTTATGTAGAGCTTTAGCTTCTACTCCTCCTGATAAGACCTTTCCAGAAGATGGTGTTAGGGTATTATATGCCCTAGCTAATCTAGTAATGGAATCTAATAATAAAACCACATCATGTCCACATTCAACTAATCTTTTAGATTTATTTAAAACTAAATTAGCAATTTTAACATGTTTTTGGTAAGGTTCATCGAAAGTGGAAGAAATAACTTCACAATTAACATTTCTTTTAATATCAGTTACTTCTTCTGGTCTTTCATCTATTAAAAGAATTATTAAATATACTTCCGGATGATTAAATGAGATAGTATTAGCTATCTCTTTTAATAAAGTAGTCTTACCTGTTTTAGGTGGAGCAACAATCATTCCTCTTTGTCCTTTTCCAATTGGGACAAAAAGATCAATTATTCTAGTTGAATAAGTACTTAATCTCCCAGAAATTTTAAATTTTTCATTAGGATATAAAGGGGTTAAAAATTTAAAAGATACTCTATTAATTAATAATAAAGGCTTCCTTCCATTTATTCGGAAAATTCTTTTTAAAGAAAAATATCTTTCCCATTTTTTTGGAAATCTGATTAATCCTTTTATTGTATCGCCATTTTTTAAATAAAAAGACTTAATTTGTGTATAAGTTATGTATACATCCTCATTAGAAGATAAATAATTAAACTTAGAAGATCTCAAAAAACCAAAGTTTTTATTTACTATTTCTAATACTCCTTCACAAACTATCAAATTTCTTTTGATTCTATATTTTCTTTTTTTTTTATTTGGGTATTTTAACAAGTTCAATCTATTTATTTTATATAAAATTTGTTAAGATTATATAAATATAATATATAATTATTCTTAGAATTATAATTATTATTCTTATAATTATTATAATTATAATTCTAATTATTATAATAGAATAGAATTATTAGAATTATTATAATAGAATTAGAAAGAATTAGAATTCTCATATAATAATAATAATCTAATAATCTCCTAATCTAATCTCCTAATCTCCTAATCTAATCTCATAATATAATATCATATCATAATATGAATATCAAAACTTTAAAAAAAGTAAAAAAAATAAAAATCGAAATTAAAAAAAATAATGAATCTTTTTTATTGAACAATAATTATAAAAAAAAGAATAAATATCTCTTTATTTTAAAAAGATATAAATTATATAATAATATAATGGATATATATAAACAATATAAAACTCAGAAAAATGATATATTAGATTTAATAGAATTAGCTAGCGAATCTCAAGATGAACAATTATTAAAATCAATTAATTTAGAAATTAGTCTTTTAATTGAAAAAATAAAGAAGTCTTTAAAAAAAATAAAGAAGTCTTTAAAAGAAAAAGAAATAAATAAGAATAGTGCAATTATAGAGTTAAGAGCTGGAACAGGTGGAAATGAGGCATGTATATTTGTTGAAGAAATTTTGAGGATGTATACTATGTATTTTAAAGAAGTTTCATGGAAATTTAAACTCTTAAATTATACCACTAATAGTTATAAAGGTTATAAAGAAGTTATAATTAAAATATATGGTAAAAATGTATATAATATTTTAAAATACGAATCTGGAGTACACCGTGTTCAAAGAATACCGGAAACTGAAGCCCAAGGTAGACTACATACTTCTGCTATTACTGTTGCAGTTTTACCAGAAATAAATAAAAAAATTAATATTTATCTTAATCCAGAAGAAATAAAAAGAGAGTCTTTTAGATCAAAAGGTGCTGGTGGACAAAATGTCAATAAAACTGAAACCGCAATTAGATTAACTCATTTACCAACTGGTATAATTGCCGAATGTCAAGAAGAACGTTCACAACATAAAAATTTAGAAAAAGCTATGAAAGTGTTAAAAGATAGAATCTTCAACTTAAAAATAAGTAAACAAATAAAAAAAATTTATACTAAAAGAAAACTTTTAATTTCTACTGGAGATAGATCGGTAAAAATTAGGACTTATAATTTTCATAAAGGTAGGGTAACAGATCACAGACTTAAAAAATCTTTTTATAATTTAGAAGAATTTATGAATGGAAAAATAGAAAATTTAATAAATTCGTTTAAATACTTAAAAAAAAAAGATTAAAAAGTATGAAATCTGCTAAAACTGCTAAAAACTTAGGACAGATTTTTTTGAGAGATAATAATATAGCAAAAAAAATAGTAAATGCTCTCTATTACAAAAAGACTAAAAAATCCATCAATGTGATTGAGGTAGGACCAGGAAAAGGAATATTGACACAATATTTATTAGACTCAAATTTATTAATAATCGAAATAGATAGTCTATATGTTAATTTATTAAGGAAGAAATTTCCAAATTTAAAAAAAAGAATACTAAATGTAGATTTTCTAAAATTTAATCCATTGGATTTTAATTTGACCAATTTTATAATAATAGGAAATTTTCCATATAGTATATCTTCTCAAATATTATTTTATATACTTAAATATAAAGATTTTATATCAGAATGCATAGGAATGTTTCCTAAAAAAATAGGGGAGAGAATAGTAAATAAAAAAAATCTAAGTGGATTAACAATTTTAATAAAAAGCTATTTTAAAACGAAATATCTATTTACAGTAAATAACTCAGTTTTTAGTCCTAAACCAAAAATAAAATCTGCTGTTATTAAAATAATAAAAAGAGAAAATAAAAAAAATATAAATTATTCTATTCTTCACAAAGTCGTAAAAACAGCCTTTAACCAAAGAAGAAAAAAATTAAAAAATTCTTTGAAATATATCTTATTTCAAAAAAACTTTAGGAATAATCCCATTTTTCAAAAAAGAGTAGAACAATTGTCAGTAAAAGATTTTACTTATATTAGTAGAAAAGTAATTAGAAAATGATCTTGATCTTATCTAAGATCTAAGATATCTTAAGATCTAAGATATCTTAAGATCTAAGATATCTTAAGATATCTTAATATTCAAGCGGGGTAGAGCAAATGGTAGCTCGTCGGGCTCATAACCCGGAGCGAATAGGTTCAAATCCTATCCCCGCAACATTTAAGAGAATAATCAAAAATAAGGAACTAATAGAAGTATAATTATTAGAATTAATTATAATTATAATTATATTCTTCTTCTTCTTCTTCTTATTGTAAATAGACTTATGTTTTAACAAATATGAGTAATTTTTTAAAAAAGAAGAAAGAAATTATTCCACAACCACCACAAGCATTAAATTTAGAAGAAGCAGTAATCGGGGGTATTTTAAGAGATCAAAACTGTTTAGACGAGATAATTGATATCATCTCTCCAGATATTTTTTATAAAAAAAAACATAAAGAAATTATTAAAGTAATAATTAAATTATATAATTCATATGAGCCTATAGATATATATACAGTTTATAATGAATTAAAAAAAAATAGGAAATTAGAAATAGTTGGAGGGGAGTTTTATTTAACACAATTAACACAAAGAATAGCATCTCCAGCTCATATAGAGTTTCATAGTAAAATTCTAAAAGATAAATTTCTTTTAAGAAAATTAATAGAAACTTCTTCTGAGATTATTAAATTATCTTATGAAGAAAAAAGTGATGTGTTTAAATTATTAGATTATGCTGAAAGAAGATTATTCGAAATTAATAATAAAACTAATATCAAAGACAACACAAAATCTATAACCGATTTATTAAATAATACAATAAAAAATATGAAAGATAATAAAGGTAAATTAAGTGGAATTCCTTCTGGTTTTAAATGTCTTGATCAAGTTACTTGCGGTTGGCAAAAATCAGAATTAACAATTATTGCAGCTCGACCTGGTATGGGAAAGACATCTTTTGCTTTATCAATGGCTCGAAATATAGTTATTAATTTTAAAATACCAACTTTAATTTTATCATTAGAAATGTCTTCTGTTCAACTAGTAACTAGATTAATTTCTTCAGAAACAGGTATTCCATCAGATAGATTAAAAATGTCTGATTTATCTAAATTAGAATGGGATCTTGTAAAAAGTAAAATAAAAGTATTAGGAGAATCTCCATTATTTATAGATGATACTCATCATTTATCTATATTTGAATTACGTTCAAAATGTAGAAGAGAAATTTTAAGAAATAAAATAAAATTAGTCATTATAGATTATTTACAATTAATGAATTATGGTAAACTAGAAAATAAAAATCTTCAAAGAGAACAAGAAGTATCCTATATTTCTAGAAATTTGAAAGCTATTTCTAAAGAGTTTAATATTCCTATCATAGCTTTATCTCAATTATCTAGAGCAGTTGAAATTAGAGGAGGTAGAAAAAGACCAATTCTTTCAGATTTACGAGAATCAGGAGCATTAGAGCAAGATGCAGATATTGTAGCTTTTATTTATCGACCAGAATATTATGGATTTACTAATTGGGATACTGGAAATAGAGAAGAATGTCAAGGAGAAGCTGAAATAATAATAGCAAAAAATAGAAATGGAAAAATCGATAATATAAGAATGAAATTTTCTCAGGATAAAATTAAATTTGTCGAGATAGATAATGTATAAGATAATGTATAAATTAAATTTACAACAATGTATAAATTAAATTTACAACAAACTCAGAATATTTATTTTTTAAAATTTTAAATTATGATTCCTTCTTAAATAATATCTTTATAGATTATATCAAACAATCTAGCGATTATTTTAGTATAAAAAATAATGGGAATATCTTAGTAAAAAATCTTAAATTAACACCTATATATATAACTTATATAAGAAACAATTGTTTGAATATTAAATATATCTCTCAATCTGGGTTTATCTTTATTAAGAAAGGAGTGGATAGAAATCGAAAGTATTTATTATATAAAAAAATATTTATATATAATAATAAAGGGAATCTAATTCCAGGGGTATTAATTCCTACTAAAAAAAAACAAATGAAAATAGATATTGGAACTAAAGATTTAAAAGAAGTATATTCTTTAGGTATTAATTTAGGAGCTAAAGTAGTATTACAAGAAGATTTTTCAATATTTAATAAATATTTATTAAGTAATGAAATTACCAATAAAATTGGTTTATTTATTCTTTGGGAGCTTCTAAGTTTAAAAAACAAAAGAAAAATAAATTTTATGCTTATAAAAGATAAAAATACTAAATTATACTTCATGAATTACTTAAGTTTTTTAAGAAATAACAAATTAAAAATTATCGATTTGTTTCTCAAAAAACCTCTAGGTTGTGAATTAATAGATTGTTGTAAAACAAATCATATAAAGATTCAAATCTTGAAAACAATAAAAAAGATACATTATATTATAAATATAAATATCAAATATTTAAAAACCCCAATAGAAATGATTTTAAAGTCAGAAATAGAAAAAATAATTAATTTAATAATTATATTAATATAATATAATATGTTTCTATTCTTCTTATTATTATTATTCTTATTATTCTTATTAGAGTTAAAATTCCAATTCTAGTTATAATTCTAATTAATTATTATAATTATAATTATAATTACTTTTAATTCTAATAAGTAGACTTATTCTAAAAAAAAAGGTTAAGGTTAAGGTTAAGGTTAAGGTTAAGGTTAAGGTTAAGGTTAAGGTTAAGGTTAAGGTTAAGGTTAAGGTTAAGGTTAAGGTTAAGGTTAAGGTTAAGGTTAAGGTTAAGGAAGGTTAAGGGAAAGGGAAGGTGAAGGAAGTAAGTAAGTAAGTAAGTAAGTAAGTAAGTAAGTAAGGTGAAGGTGAAGGTGAAGGTGAAGGTGAAGGTGAAGGTGAAGGGAAAGGGAAGGTGAAGGTTAAGGAAAAGGAAGGTAAGGTGAAAAGGTTAAAGGTTAAAGGTTAATGTTTAATATAGATAATAACGATACTATAACAGCTATAGCAACTCCACTTGGAGTAGGTGCTCTAGCTGTTATAAGAATTTCAGGACAATTAAGTTTTAAGATAATTGATTTCATATTTAAACCAAAAATAAAAAATATAAAAAGCAGAAGAATATATTTGGGTTATATATATTCAAAAAATACTTTAATTGATAAAGTATTAATAAATATATTCAAATCCCCAAATTCATATACTGGAGAAGATATAATAGAAATATCTTGTCATGGATCTATATATATTCAAAATAAAATCTTAGATTTAATAATAAATAATGGAGCTAGATTAGCTACTCGGGGTGAATTTACGTTTAGGGCATTTAAAAACGGAAAATTAGACCTTTATCAGGTAGAATCATTATTAGAATTATTTCATTCAGAGAATGAATTAGACCATAACTTAGCCTTAAATAATTTCAGAGGAAAGGTCTCTATAATTATAAAAAAGATAAGAAAAAAAATATTAACTCTAAATACTATTCTTGAATTTTGTATAGATTTTTCAGAGGAAGATATTAATAAAAAACATCTACTAGCTTTTAAGAAATTATTATTAAATCTAATAACCAAGATTAAAGATTTAATTAATTCATTTAAATTAGGGCTTTTTTTTAAAAAAGGGATTGCTATAGCAATAATTGGTAAACCTAATGTTGGCAAATCTACATTATTTAATTTTTTATTAAAATCTGATAGATCAATAGTATCTAATAAATCTGGTACTACCATAAACTATATTGAAGAAAATCTCTATATAGATGGTATCAAATATAGATTAATTGATAATGCTGGCATTAAAAAAAATACTCTAAATAAATTAGAATTAAAAGGAATAAAAAAAACAATTGAAAACATAAAAAAATCCGATATTATAATGTATATAACTAATAATATAAATACTAAATATCTACATTTACAAAAATATTATAAATATTTCTTTAAAAAAGAAATAATATTTATTATTAACAAATGTGATTTGTTAAAAAAAAAAATAAAGATACAATCTAGTCCAATACTAATATCAGCAAAGTATGGAATTGGAATAAATTATTTATTAAATAAACTTAAAACTCTTAGTGAAAGATTTCTAAAAAATAATAATAAAACAATAATTACAAATGTTAGACATTACGAAGAATTAAAAAAAGCTTTATTTAAATTAAATAAAATTAAAGACCATATTCAAATAGGGATTGAACCTGAAATTTTATCTCTTCTATTAAAAGAAGCTAATTATAGTTTAGAGAAAATAATTGGGACTATAACTAATGAAGAAATATTAGTTAATATTTTTGATAGGTTTTGTATAGGAAAATAAGGGTGATTAGCTCAGTTGGTTCAGAGCATTTGCCTTACAAGCAAAGGGTCACTGGTTCGACTCCAGTATCACCCAAATAAATGTATCATCACCCAAATGTATCATGTTCACCCAAATAATGTTTGTTTATGTTTTTAATATTCAATATAGAATTTTATAAATATAATATAATTAACAGATTATCCTGGATAATCTATAGTCTAGATTTTAAGATCTTAGAATTTAAATCTAAATTCAGAGGGAAGTCTCTAAAGAAGTATCTTATTAAATTTCTTGATCACATAAAAATAAGTAAAGTAATTATTGGTTATAATATTTATTTATTATTACAATTCCTGAACCAATTCAGAAATAAGGAATTATTTCTTAATGATAATCTATTAAGAGATACTATATTAAAGAATAAATATATTATTGATCTACAAAGTCTTTCCATAAGGCTTTTTAGTATTTACAATAATAAGATTAGATGGCCTAAATTATCTGAAATTTATAATTTACTATTTAAATCATCACTAATAACTGGAGTACTAATAACTGCTAAATGTTTTTTTAAATTAATTCTTAATCAGACAAGATATATAAAAAAAATACAATTGTCAGAACAACAACCAACATCAACTAAAAATTTTATATTAGCTAAAAAATATACAAGTAATAATATTAATATTAAAAAATATTATTATCATATACATAATCATTCATCGTATTCGATATTAAATTCTAGTATAGATATAGATTCTTTAGTAAGAAAAATAGTGAAATATAAGATGCAAGCTATTGGTTTAACTGATTATGGAAATATGATGGGGGTAGTACAATTTATAAACACTATAGAAAATTATAATAAAATCTTTAATTTAAACATTAAACCTATAATTGGATGTGAATTTTATATATATAATAAAGATCAAGAGAAAGAAGATCATAATAAAGAGAAGGATAAATATCATCATCAAGTTTTAATAGCTAAAAATTTAAAAGGTTATTACAATCTAGTTAAGTTATGTTCTTTAAGTTATATAGAAGGCTATTCTGTAGGTCGACCTACAATAAATATTAATTTAATTAAACAATATAAAGCTAACTTAATAGCTTTAAGTAGTGATAGCAGGTCTGAAATTTCTTTTTTTATTAAAAATAAGTATCTTGAAGCAGCCGAGAATAAAATTAAATGGTGGTTCAAAGAATTTGGTAAGGATTTTTATATAGAAATTTTTAGACATGGCTTAGAAGTCGAAAATGAAATTAATAAAATTTTATTAAAGTTTTCTAATATATATAATATACCTTATATTATACAAAATAATAATTTTTATCTAAATAAAAAAGAAGCTGAAGTTCAAGATATTTTACTATGTCTTAAATATGGAGAAAAACCGGGAATGAGAATTGGATTAACGAGTCAAGAACATTATGTAAAATCCAAATCATTAATGTATGATTTATTTTCTAATTTTCCAGAAGGTTTCAAAAACTTGAATGAACTTTTTACAAAGATTGAAGGCTTTAAAATTGCAGAAAGTAGAAATTTTCCAAAATATTATTTTCATAATCTTAAATATCATTATAATAATACATTAAAAGAAAATATAGAATATTTTGAAAATAAATATTTAAAAGAACTCACTCTAAAAAAGGTTAAAGCTAAATTAAAAGTAGCTAAATTAAAAGTAGCTAAATTAAAAGTTGTAACTACTAAAATAAAAACTCGTTTAGATTTTGAATTGAGAATTATAGAAAGAATAAATTATCCTGGATATTTTTTAATTGTAAGAGATATTATAAAAAAAGCTAGAAAAATAGGAATATTGGTTGGTCCAGGAAGAGGTTCTGTAGTTGGGTCTTTAGTGGCTTATTGCTTAGATATAACTAGAGTACATCCAGTTAAATACAATTTACTTTTTGAAAGATTTTTAAATAAAAGTCGCTTAATTTTACCTGATATTGATATAGATTTTGATGATAAAGGAAGAGAGCAAATAATTAAATGGTTAATTAATAAATATAGTGGAATTAAAGTGTCTCAAATAATAACTTATGGAACTTTAGGAGCAAAATCAGCTTTTAGAGATGCTGCAAGAGTATTAAATTATCCTTTTCAAGAAATAAATACCCTGTCAAAATTAATGCCGAATTTTAGTTTGGAATTTTTATTTCGAACAAAAAATAAAGACTTAATAAGTCTATTAAATAATAGAGAGTATAATAATCTTTTATTAATAAAAAAAGAAATTAAAAAAAATAAATGTTTAAAAAAAATATTCGATCTAGCTATGAAAATAGAAGGAAATATAAGAACATTTGGAATACATGCTTGTGGTATTTTAATTACTCAATATGATATTCGGGAATATTTACCAATTATTTGTTCTAAATATTCTAATTGTTTAGTAACTCAGTATGATAATAAAATAATAGAAAAAATAGGACTATTAAAAATAGATTTCTTAGGGTTAAAAACTTTAAGTATAATAAAAGATGCTTTAAAGATAATTAATAAAAAGAAATATAATATATACGATATAAATAATATTCCTCTTACAGATGAAAAAACTTTATCCTTATTTAAAAGTGGAAAAACAACAGCAGTGTTTCAATATGAATCATCAGGAATCCAAAAAAATTTAAAGAAATTAAAGCCAAGGAATTTTGAGGATTTAATAATAATGACTGCTTTGTATCGTCCTGGTCCCTTGAAAAACTTATATAATTATATAGATAGAAAAAACGGAATACAACCAGTTATATATGAATTAGCAGAATTAGAAGAATATTTAAAGGAAACTAAAGGTATAATTATTTATCAAGAACAAGTAATGCTTATAACACAAAAAGTTTCCAATTTTAATAAAGCTGAAGCTGATATCTTAAGACAAGCAATTTCTAAAAAAAATAAAGATCTATTAGATTCAATGAAAGCTAGATTTATAGAAGGAGGAATTAAAAAAGGTCATTTTAAACAGATATTATATAATATTTGGGATGCTTGGGAAAATTTTGCATCTTATGCATTTAATAAATCTCATTCAGCAAGTTATACTTTTTTATCATTTCAAACAGGTTATTTGAAGAGTCATTTCCCGGTTGAATATATGTCATCTGTTTTAAGTCATAACATGCAAAATATAAAAGAAATTTCTTTATTAATAAAAGAGTGTAAAAGGATGGGATTCAAAATTTTAATACCGAATATAAATTTAAGCAATTATAAATTTGGAGTAAGTAAAAAAAAATCCATAAGATATGGATTAGGTGCGATTAAAGGAATAGGAAAGACTTCTATAAAAAATATTTTAAAATATAGAAAAAAAAGAAAAAAATTTACTTCAATTTTCAATCTTGTAAAATCTGTTAATTTAAGATTAGTTAACAAAAAAGTCTTAGAAAATTTAGTTCTTTCTGGTGCCTTGGATGTCTTCAAAGAAATTCATAGAGCACAGTATTTTGTAAAAGATAAAAAAAATCATAGTAATATGATTGAAAAAATAATAAAATTTGGTATAAAATACCAAAAGTTAAAGAAACATAGAAAAAGTACATTATTTAATAATATATGTGATATAGATATATTAGAACCTAAGTTTAAAAAATGTAGAAAATGGAATCATTTAGAAAAACTAAATAATGAAAAAGAGGTTTTAGGTTTTTATCTATTTTCTCATCCCATAGAGAAATATAAAAAAAAGATAAAAAAAATTACCGATTTAAATATAAAAAAGCTAAAACAATTAAATATAAATATAAATATAAAAAAGCTAAAACCAAGTGAAACTAAATTTACTATTTGTGGAATGGTTTCTCATATAGAAATAAAGAAATCTATAAATAATAGAAAATATTTATTATTTACAATTGAGGATCAATCAGATTTTGTAAACTTTTTGTTAATTGGAAAAAAGTATTCTTTTTATAAAAAGAAGATTAAATTAAACAAGGTTTTGATTATAGATTTAATCATTAAAAAGAATTATTTACAAAAATATTTCTATAAAATAATATCAATACAAAATATTAATTGATATTCTAAAGACTATATAATAATATTATTATTATTATTATAATAAAAATACCTAAATATTAGGTCTGGTAGTTCAGTAGGTTAGAATATGTGCTTGTCAAGCATGAGGTGACGGGTTCGAAACCCGTTCAGACCGTTAAATGACTTGACTGGGATTCGAACCCAGGACCCTTACATTAAAAGTGTAATGCTCTACCAACTAAGCTATCAAGCCTTTATTAAAAGATAATATAAAAAATCTATGAATATAGATTTAATATTATAAATACTAAATTAGGGCTAATCTTCATATTAAGACATAGCAATGCTAAATTTTAAAATTTTCCTTAAAAAACTTAAGGACAAAATTGATTTAAAAAAAAAAAAATATATATAGCAGTAAGTGGTGGAGTCGATAGTTTAGTTTTATTAGATCTTTTTTTTAGAATAAAAGATCTTAGAATAAAAGATCTTAAAATAGAAGTACTACATTGTAATTTTAAACTTAGAGGAGCAGAGTCCGAAGAAGAAGAAAATTTAATAAAAAAAATTTGTAAAAAAAAAAAAATACTTTTACATACTAAAAGTTTTAATATAAGAAAAAAGTCATCTAAGCAAATTTTGGCTAGAAAATTAAGGTATTTATGGTTTAAAAGAATGTTAAAAACAAATTATTTTAATTATATTGCTTTAGGTCATCATCTTAATGATTCAATAGAGACAATATTTATTAATCTGATCAGAGGTACAGGGATAAAAGGGATAAAAGGAATAGGTTTTAAGAAAAAATATTTAATAAGACCTTTATTAGATTTTACTAAAACAGAGATTTTATCTTATGCAAAAACCAAGAAAATAAGTTGGATAGAAGACAGTAGTAATATAAATGAAAAATTTCTAAGAAATAAAATAAGAAAAATACTTAATAAACTATTAAGTAATGAAGCTTATTTGGGAATAAAAAAATCTTTTCATATTTTAAAAGATGAATGTTTAATGATTAATAATCATCTAAATATTATTAAAAAATATATTTTTTTAAAAAAAAATATAAAAGAAAAAACTTTAAGCTTAAAAAACTTATTTAATCTTCATCCCATGAAAATTTATTTATATAAAATCTTAAAAGATTATTATTTTAATAATATTAGAAATTTGATGAAAATAATAATTTCTAAATCTGGGAAGAAAATAAATTCAAAAAAATCCTATTTTTCTATAAAAAAAAAAAATAAACAATTAATTTTATATCGAAATAAAAAATATGAAAAGAAAAATATTTCTAGATAATGCCTCAACGACTCCTTTGCGAAAGGAAGTTTATATTAGTCTTTTAAAGACTCTAAAAAGATTTGGTAATCCTTCTTCTAATCATAGTTTAGGTGTATATAATAAATATAATATTGAATATTCTAGAATTAAAATTGCAAAAATTTTAAAGATTTCAGCAGAAGAAATAATATTTACTTCTAGTGGGACTGAAGCTAATAACTTGATTTTAAGAAATTGTGTTAAAAACTTGAGAGTTCAATGTATAATAACTTCATTATTAGAACATAAATCTGTCTTAGAAACAGTTTATGATTTATATTTACAATATGACATTATTGTTAAATTTGTAACTTTTAATAGTAAGGGAGAAATAGATCTTAATCATTTAAGAAAATTACTAAAAGAAAATACTAAAATTACATTAGTCAGTTTAATGTATGTTAATAATGAAATAGGAAATATTTTAAATATTAAAAAAGTAAGTGAAATTTGTCGGGAGTTTAATACATATTTACATTCCGATACTATTCAAGCGATAGGTCATTTAAATTTAAATCTTAATAAATTAAATATACATTTTGCAAGTGCAAGTGCTCATAAATTTTATGGGCCTTACGGAATTGGTTTTGCTTATATAAAACAAAATATTTCTATTAAATCTTTTATTACTGGAGGACTTCAAGAAAAAAATAGAAGAGCTGGTACTGAAAACATATATGGAATAATTGGAATGACAGAAGCACTTAAATTAGCTTATAATAATTTAAATTATGAGAAAAATTATATTAAAAATATAAAAAAATATTGCATAAAAAAATTACAGAATAATATTCCTAACTTAATTTTTAATGGTTTATCTAAAAATATAAACCAAAGTATCTATACTATACTTAGTATAGCTTTTCCTAAAAAATATCTTATAAGTCTTAATTTAGATTTAAAAGGAGTTATAATATCTCAATCTAGTGCCTGTATTTCAAGTGAATATTCACATGTTTTTAAAGCTTTGTATAAAAAGACAAAGATATATATACAAGATCTTACATTTTTAAGAATTTCTTTTGGAATTTTTAATAAAAAAAAAGAAATTAAAAAATTTTTAAAACTCTTATTAAGTTTTTTTTAATAAGATTTAGCAAAAAATACTCTTTGTTTAGAAGAATTTTTACTATATATGCATCTTCCATTTTGTTTCTTCTTAATATAAGATTTACTTGGAATACATATTATAGAGGCTGACGTTTCTTTTTTTATTTTTTTTTCAATGGTGGTAGAACCATCCCAATGTGAATATACTATACCACCTTTAGTCTTAATTATTTGTTTAAAATCTTTATAATTATCAACCTTTATAATAAAATCTTTTTGTATTTTTACAGCTTTTTTTAAAAGGTTTTTTTGTATTTTTTTTAATAAAATAATTATTTTATTTTTGATATTTCTTATCTTATATTTTTTTCTTTTTCTAGTGTCTCTTCTGAAAACTTCAATATTGCCCTTTTCTATTTCTTTCTTTCCAATAGTTAACCTAATAGGGATTCCTTGAATATCGTATTCATTAAATTTCCATCCGGGTCTGTAATTTTTGCGGTTATCATATTTAAATGGTATTTGTTTTTTTTTTAAGAAAATCATTAATTTAGAAACTATTATTTCTAAAATTTTAAAAGAATCAGTTTTTTGATAGATAGGTATAATAACTACTTGAATTGGAGCAATTTTAGGTGGAATAATCAATCCATATTTATCTGAATGAGTTAAAATGACAGCTCCAATTAATCTAGTAGAAATACCCCATGATGTCCCCCAAACATGTTTATATATTCCTTTTTTATTAATATATTTAACGTTAAAAGATCTTGAAAAATTTTTCCCTAAAAAATGAGAAGTTGCGATTTGCAAGGCTTTACCATCAGGCATAATAGCTTCTAAACAGTATGTAGTTTTTGCTCCAGCAAATTTTTCAAGATTTGTTTTTCTACCTTTTATTACTGGAATTGATAAAATATCTTCAATAAAATATTTATACAAATTCAAAATTTGTTTACAATGCCTTATAGCTTCTTTTTTAGTTGAATGAGCTGTATGTCCTTCTTGTAAAAAAAACTCTGAGTTTCTTAAAAAGAATCTAGGTCGTATTTCCCAACGAATTGTATTAGACCATTGGTTTAATAATATAGGTAAATCTCTATAAGATATTATCCATCTTTTAAAAGAATCCCAGATTATTGTCTCAGAAGTAGGTCTAATAATTAGTTCATTTTTTAGTTTTGATTCTTTTTCAAGAATCAATTGATTGTTTTTAAATTTTAAACGACTATGTGTTACAATTGCACATTCTTTTGCAAAACCTTTAATATGATTATATTCTTTTTTTATATCAGACTTCAAAATTAATAATGGAAAATAAAAATTATTATGTCCAGTTTTTTTTAAAATATAATCTAATTTTTTTTTAATGTTTTCCCATATCTCTAAACCATAAGGTTTAAAGATAATACAGCCTCTTATACCTGAATCTTCTGCTATATTAGCTGTTAAAATTATATCTTTATACCAATTTTTAGACCTTAAGCCCATTATATAGATATATTAGATTTATATTTATATTTAGATCTAGATCTAGATATGATAGAGATCTAGAGAGAGATGATAGAGGAGATCTAGATATAGATAGATAGATATCTTAGATCTGATAGCTTAGATCTGATATCTTAGATCTAGATATAGATAGATTAGATTAATTAATTAACAAATGAGTTAGTTAACTAATTGAATTTAGTTAACTAAACTTAGTTATTGAATTTAGTTACTCAACTCAAAGGAAACGAAACTAATTGAATTTAGTTACTCAACTCAAACGAAACTAATTGAATTTAGTTACTCAACTCAAAGTAAACGAAACTAATTGAATTGAATTTAGTTAACCAACTCAAAGTAAACTAATTAACTAATTGAGTTGAGTTAACAACTAAAACTAACCAACTAACTAACTAACTAACTAATTAAGAAGTAAAGTATATAATAAAGTATATAATAGGAATAGGAAGTAAGGGAGAGATGGCAGAGTGGCTTAATGCGGCGGTCTTGAAAATCGTTGAGTATTAATACTCCGAGGGTTCAAATCCCTCTCTCTCCGTTTATTTGGGTATTTTAGTTTTTGTTTAATTATATAGATGTTTAATTATATAGATTAATTATATAGATTAATTATATAGATTAATTATATAGATTAATTATATAGATTGTATTATAAGCTTAATAGCATAACAAAAAAGAAATATGGAAAAAGGAAAAATAAAAGTTACAGCAGAAAATATATTCCCTATAATTAAAAAATTTTTATATTCATATAATGAAATCTTTTTAAGAGAACTAATAAGTAATGCAGTTGATGCATGTGTTAAAATAAAAACTTTAGCTAATTTAGGAAAATTAAAGATTCAAGTTAATAAACTAGAAATAGAAGTAAAAGTAGATAAAGATAATAAAATATTAAGAATAGAAGATAATGGGATAGGAATGACAAGAGAAGAAGTAAAGAAATATATTAACCAAATAGCTTTCTCAAGTGCCGAAGAATTTCTTAAAAAATATAAGACTGAGGATGCAATTATAGGTAATTTTGGTTTAGGTTTTTATTCTTCTTTTCTTGTTTCAGATAAAGTAGAAATACTTACCAAATCATACCAAAAAGGAATTAACCCAGTCCATTGGCTTTGTGATGGAACACCTAATTTTATATTACGAGATGCAAAAAAAGAAAAAATAGGTACTGTAATTTTATTACACCTAAATGAAAAATTCCAAGAATTTTTAGAAGATTATAAGATACTTGAATTGTTAAAAAAATATTGTAGGTTTATCCCAATTCCTATAAAATTTAATAATAAAATAATAAATAATACACAACCTCTATGGAAAAAAAAATCTCTTGAAATTAAGGAGAAAGAATATAGATCTTTTTATAAAGAATTATTTCCAGAAATTTTAGAGGATCCATTATTGTGGATACATTTGAATATTGAACATCCTTTTAAGTTGACAGGCATTTTGTATTTTTCTCAACTAACTAATCCAATGGATCTTAAAAAAGATAAGATTCATTTATATCAAAATCAAGTTTTTGTTACTGAACATTTGGAAGGTATAGTTCCAGATTTTTTAACTTTTTTAAAAGGTGTAATAGATTCTCCAGACATTCCACTTAATGTTTCAAGATCACATATAAAATCAAATATAACTTTAAAAAAAATTTCTAATTATATTACTCGGAAAATTGCAGACCGACTCACGAAAATGTTCTTAAAAGATAGAAAGTCTTTTGAAAAAAAATGGAAAAATATAAAACTAATTATAGAATATGGTATGATAAGTGAACCAATATTTTATGAAAAATCTAAAGCTTTTGCATTATATAGTGATATCAATGGAAAATATTTTTTATTTTCTGAATTCTTAGAAAAGATAAAGAAAAAGCAAAAATCAAAAGAAAATAAAATAATTTGCTTTTATGCTACTAATTTAGATGAGCAAAATATTTATATAGAAAATGTTTTACAAAAAGGTTATAAAGTATTATTACTAGATAGTCAATTAACAGTTCATTTGATACAAAAACTAGAAACGGATATTAATAATCTTTCTTTTGTCCGAGTGGATTCACAAAATATAGATAATCTTTTTATGGAAAAAAAATGTACTAATCTTACTCAGCAAGAAAAAAATACCTTGAAAAAGGAAATAGGGAAAACCATCGACAAAAAAAAATTTAAAATTAAATTCGAAAACCTAAATGAAAATTATCTACCTTTTATAATAAATATACCAGAATTTATACGCCGTATAAATGAAATGAATTTAATGAGAAAAGAAAAAAACTATTCTAATTATAATTTAGTTGTAAATACCAATAATAAAATTATAAAAAGAATATTGATAGAAAAAAAAAAGGAAATTAAAAACAAAATAATAAGAGACTCACTAGAATTTATATTACTTTGTCATAATCTTTTAAAAAGAAAGAACAAAAATCGTTTAATAAAGAAAATATTAGAAAATATATGTACTTGCTATAAGATTTGACATTCCATATTATTATAATTATCGATTTTAATAAGTTTTACTTCTTTAAATTTATTGATAAGATTAGGTTTCCATTTAATTTTTGACCTAATGTAGGTATCTGTAAAACCAAAAATATACCCATTTTTATTTGTTTTTTCAAACAATACTCTATAATGATTAAAAAGATTTTTTAAACAATAATTTTTATTTTTTTGTTTCGAAAGTAATCTAATAATTTTACTGCGTTTGTAACGCAGAATTTTTGGGATAGTTTCTTTCATAAAATATGCGTCTGTATTTTCTCTTTCTGAATATGGAAAAACTTGAATATAAGCTAATTCTAAACTTTTTAATAAATTATAAGTTTCTAAAAAGTTAGATTCTTTTTCGCCCGGAAAGCCTACGATTATATCAGTCCCTACACAAGCCTCAGGTATAATATTTAATATTTTGTTAACCTTTTTAATATATATTTTTACATTATACCTTCTTTTCATCTTATTTAAGATATAATTACTACCTGATTGTAGTGGTAAATGAAAATGAGGAACAAAGATCTTACTTTTTGAAATGAAATTTATTATTCGATTATTTAATAAATTAGGTTCAATAGAAGAAATTCTTATACGAATTTTGTAATTTATTTTTTGTTCAATTTTATTTAACAAATAAAACAAATCGTATTTTTTTTTATTAAATCCAAAATTTACAAAATTTCCAATATTTATACCAGTTAGAACAATTTCTTTAATATTTAGTAAAGCTAGTTTTTTTATAGTCTTTATAATATTATAAATATTTTCTGATCTAGATTTCCCTCGAAGATTTGGAATAGGACAATAACTACATTTATAATCACATCCATCTTGGATTTTTAGAAAAGATCTCGTACGTGTTTCATTCAATGAAACTGAAGAATTATAATAATAAGTAGAGTTATAATTATAATTATAATAAGTAGAGTTATAATTATAATTATAATAAGTAGAGTTATAATTATAATAAGTAGAGTTAGAGTTAGAATAAGAAGTAGAGTTATAATAAGTAGAGTTAGAGTTAGAATAAGAAGTAGAGTTAGTAGAGTTAGTCTTAGCCTTAGCATTAAGAGCAAGAGCAGTTTTATTTTTTAACTTTAAATAATAAGGTAAATAAAATTTATCTTTAGTTCCAAGTATCAAATTAACATTTTTTAAAATGTTTTCTGTATTTTCTGTATTATTTTCTGTCTTATAAATATTTTCTGTCTCTGTCTTATATAATTTCTGCGGAAAACATCCCAATAGGATTATGTATGCATTTTTATTTGTTTTTTTAATCTTTCTAATTAAAAGAAAGAAATCTTTTTCTGCATTTTCAGTAATAGTACACGTATTTATTATATAAATATTTGCAAACGTATCCCAAGATACGTATTGATAGCCTAAATTTAATAAATTTCTCTTTATTGTAGAGTATTCAGAATAATTTAGTTTACATCCGTAAGTAATGAAAGAGAATCTTAATTTTTCCATTTCTAAGTAAGTAAGTGAAAAAAGGTAATCTTAATATATTAATATTAAGATTAATATTAATAGATTAAGAAGCAAATAAAAAATAAAAAAATAATGAAAAATATTAATATTAATATTAATATTAATAAATATTTATCAGTAAAATCAGGAAAATATAAAAAAAAATATGTCTTTAAAGCAGGAGATACAGTAAATGTAGATTACGAAATTAAAGAAGGTGATAAAAATAGAATACAATCTTTTAAAGGTATAATAATTAAAAAGCAAGCAAATAGTACATTTACAATTAGAAAATTTAGTGGAACAATTGGTGTAGAAAGAATATTTCCCATAAATTCACCTATTATTAAAAACATTAAAATTATTAGTTCTGGAAAAGTTAGAAGATCAAAAATTTATTATTTGAGAAACTTAAGAGGAAAACAAGCTAAAATAAAAAGCATATAAAATAATAAAATATGGCTTTTCAAATTACTAATGAATGTATAAATTGTGGAGCTTGTGAATTAGAATGTCCAAATAATGCCATTATTAATAATAATGCCATTAATAATGCCATTAATAATGCTATTGCCATTAATAATGCCATTGCCATTAATAATGCCATTGCCATTAATAATGCCATTGCCATTAATAATGCCATTAATGCCAATAATGATGCCATTTATGAAAGTAAAGAGAAGAAAGAGAAGAAGAATAGGTATTTTATAGTACCAGAGAAATGTACTGAATGTATTGGTAAATATGAAAAGCCTCAATGTGTGACAGTATGTCCAGTTAATTGTATAAAAAAGTATAAAAGTATAAAAAAAGAAAAAAGAAAAAAGAAAAATAATAAAATTTCTTTTAAAGAAATTGTATCACATGCAAAACAATATGGCTTTGTTTTTCCTAGTAGTGAAATCTATGATGGCATAAATGCAATTTATGATTATGGTCAATATGGAATATATTTAAAAAATAATATTAAAGAATACTGGTGGAAATCAATGATACAAATTAATGAAAATATAATTGGATTGGATACTAGTATATTAATGCATCCTAATATCTGGAAAGCTTCCGGTCATGTTTATAAATTCAAAGAAATATTTTTATATAATGAAGATACTAAATATAGTTACCGACTTGATTTATTTCTCGAAAATTATTTCCAAGAAAAAAATATTAGAAATAAAGAAAAAAATCTAAAAAATAATCTTATAAAATATATATATAAAAAATTTAAAGAAAATGATAAAGAGAAAATCTTAAGATTAATAAATAAAATTAAGAGTAAGAAAAACTTAAGGAAATGGACTAAAATATATGAGTATAATTTAATGTTCAAAATACCATTAAAAGAACATGAAAAGAAAAATTTTTATTTACGTCCAGAAACAGCACAAGGAATTTTTACCAATTTTTTAAATGTCCTAAATACTAGTAAAATGAAAATCCCATTTGGGATAGCTCAAATAGGAAAAGTGTTTAGAAAGGAAATAATAGCTAGACAATTTCTTTTTAGAATGCGAGAATTTGAACAAATGGAAATGCAATTTTTTATTTTTCCTAATCAGGAAAAGAAATGGTTGGAATACTGGAAAAACAACCGTCTAAAATGGCATTTATCATTAGGATTAGGTGAAAAAAAATATAGATTTTATGAACATGAACAATTAGCACATTATGCTAAAAAGGCATATGATATTCAATTTAAATTTCCTTTTGGTTTTAAAGAATTAGAAGGGATTCATTCAAGAACAAATTTCGATCTTAAAAATCATGAAAAATATAGCAAAAAAAGATTTAGAGTTTTTGATAAAGAAAAAAACAATTTTTCTATTCCATATATAATAGAAACTTCTGTTGGATTAGATAGGATTTTTTTAGCAGTTTTTTCTTCATCTTTAAAGAAGGAAACAATTAAAGACACAAAAAAAGAAAGAATTATATTAAAAATTAATCCTGCTTTATCTCCAATTAAAGCTGCTATCTTTCCTTTAATTCAAGACAAAAGGTTAATTTCTTTAGCTAAAGAAATTTATAAAAAATTAAAATTAGATTTTATTTTAATATATGAAGAAAAGGATTCGATTGGTAAGAGATATAGAAGACAAGATGCTATAGGGACTCCAATTTGTGTAACAATAGATTTCAAAACTTTAAAAGATAAATGTGTAACTATGAGATTTAGAGATAAAATGTTGCAAAAAAGGGTATTAATTAAAGATTTAAAGAGGGAAATTAAAAAAGAAACCAGTATGAAAAAACTGTTTCAGTTACTTAGATAGATAGATATGATCACAGCAACTGTTTCAGTTACTTAGCAACTGTTTCAGTTACTTAGATATGATCACAGCAGGAGTCGAACCTGCAACCTACTGCTTAGAAGGCAGTTGCTCTATCCATTGAGCTATGTGACCAATATCGGGATGATAGGATTCGAACCTATGACCTCCTGGTCCCAAACCAGGTGCGATAACCTTTCTACGCCACATCCCGTTTATTGTACGGAGAGTGTGAGATTCGAACTCACGAGGTAAAAACCTACAGTTTAGCAAACTGCTCCGTTAACCACTCCGGCAACTCTCCATAATATTAAATAATGATTCTACTTTTTAATTCAGCCAAATATTTTTTCCAATTATTTATTTTCTTTTTAGCTACACCTGATTTAATTGCTGCTTTAGCTACTGCAATTGACACGTTTATCATAAGTCGAGGATCAAATGGTTTAGGAATTATATAATTTTTCCCAAATTTAATATTTTTTTCATTATAAAGAAGACTTACTTTTTTAGGTACAGGTTCTTTAGCTATCTTAGCTATTGAATATAGAGCCGCTAATTTCATTTCTTCATTTATTGAGGTCGCCTTAACATCTAAAGCCCCTCTAAAGATATAAGGAAAACATAAAGCATTATTTACTTGATTTGGATAATCACTTCTACCAGTTGCTATAATAATATCTGAACGTGTTTTTAGAGCTTTGTGGTATTTAATTTCTGGATTTGGATTTGCTAAAGCAAATATTATAGGGTTCCTCGACATACTCATTAACATTTTTTTTGTTAATATATTACCAACAGATAAACCAATAAATACATCAGAATTGATAATTATTTCTTCTAATTTGGTATAAGAAGTTTTAACACAAAATTCTAATTTTTCTTTTGTCAATTTTTTTCTACTATTATTTAGTACTCCGTGACTATCACACATAAAAATGTGTTTAACCCCAAGTTTCTTATAAATTCTGCCACAAGAAATTGCTGCAGCTCCTGCTCCATTAATAACCATTTTAATATTTTCTATTTTTTTATTTACTAATTCTAAAGCATTAATTAATGCAGCACCGGAAATTATGGCAGTTCCATGTTGGTCATCATGCATTACTGGAATATTTATTTTTTTTAATTCTTTTTCTATTTTGAAAGCTTCAGGAGATTTAATATCTTCTAAATTTATACCACCAAATGTTGGGGAAATTGATTTTACAATTTCAATAAACTTTTTTGGGTCTTTTTCCTTAATTTCTAAATCAAAAACATCTATATCAGCAAAAATTTTAAATAATAATGCTTTACCTTCCATAACTGGTTTAGATGCTTTTGGTCCAATATCACCTAAACTTAATACAGCAGTCCCATTAGTAATAACTCCCACTAAGTTTTTTTTATTTGTGTATTTATATACTTTGTTTTTATTCTTAATTATTTCTTTACATGGTTCAGCTACTCCAGGGGAATAAGCATAAGATAAATATTTAGGTGAGTAAAATTTTTTACTTGGAATTATTTTAATTTTGCCAGCTGGATATTTACTATGATAGTATAAAGCTTTTTGTTTCATTGTTTGTATATATACTTATTAATATAAACTTTATTTTATAGTTAGTTAAATTATTCTTTTAAAAGAAATAAATATTGAATTAGGTACGATATTATTATTTTTTATGTATTTTTTAGAACTCTTTATAAGAATATATAATATATAATATAATATTATATTAATATTAAAATATATAATATAATAATATATATAATAATATGATATAATTATATATAATATATTTTATATTTTATATCGGTTAAAGTGAACATACCTAACTGATTCTTTGATTCTTTACTTTATATTTGTTTTTAAATTTAATTTGAATCGGGATTCCAATTAGATCAAAATTAGACCTTATTTTTTTTTCTAGAAATCTTTTATAAGACCTAGGAATAAGTTTAGGATTATTGCTAAAAAAAAGGAATTTCTTAATACCTTTTTTTAAAATTGGTACGCAATATTTTATAGAAAGATTTCTACCATTACTTAAATTTATTGTTTTTTTTTTTAATATCGGAAGCATAATTTTATTAAAATAACTTGTATTTATTTTTTGTTTTTGCTTTTTTATTATACTTATTGCTTGATTAAAAGCTTTAATAATATTTTGTTTGGAAAAATTAGATGTGAAATATATTGGCAGATCTGTAAATGGATAAATTTTTTTAATAATATTTTGTTTTAAATTTTGTAAAATACTCTTTTTTTTAATAAGATCACATTTATTAATTAATATAATAATACCTTTAAAGGTATTTTTAATAATTTTAAATATCTTTATATCTTGTTTTTGAAACCCTATTTTAGTATCTATTATTAAAAAACATAAGTCAGAATTGTAAATTGCTTGAGTCGTTCGAAGAAATGAAAAGTATTCGAGATCTTCCTTTTTTCTTTTCTTTTTTATTATCCCAGCAGTATCAATCAAAATACATTTAAAATTAAATTTATTATAAATTACTTCTATGCAATCCCTAGTAGTACCTGGAAGATCACAGACTATGCTTTGATTTTTATTTAATAAGGTATTAATTAAAGATGACTTGCCTACATTTTTCCTTCCTACTAAAGTAATCCTAGGTAAATTGTAATTTTTTAATTTAATTAATATTTCTTTTTTATTAGAAAAAATATAATTTAATAATTCGTTAACCCCTTGTCCAGTTGAACCAGATAAAAAAAAATAATCATTAAATCCTAATTTTAAAATATCTTGTATTTCATAAATATCTGATTTATATTGATCAATTTTATTAACAGCTAGAAAAACTTTTTTTTTTGATCTTTGTAAGATATTAGATATCTTATAATCTATAGGTAATATTCCAGATAAAATATCTATTACAAATATTACATCGGTTGATTCTTCAATAGCAAATAAAAATTGCTCACATATTTTAATTTGTAAATCTTTCTTTCCAATTACATATCCTCCAGAATCTATCAGAGTAAACTTATTACCTTTCCATTTACAATCACAATATATCCTATCTCTGGTAACTCCACTCGAATAATGAGTAATTGCTTTACGGTAGCCTGCTAAATAATTAAAAAGGGTAGATTTTCCTACATTAGGCTGGCCTACTATAGAAATTATTTTTTTCATGACTAGTTGAAAAAATTAATAATTTAAATTAAAATTCCGATTGTAGGTACTGGGAATATTGGTGGTGCTTGTGCAAGTTTAATAGCTGCTAAGGATATAGTTAATAATATTATTTTGTTAGAATATGGTTTAAATAATGTTTTCTTAGGTATCCCAGTAATTTGAGTAAAAAAAGGAATATTATTGAATTAAAACTTAATAAAGAATTTAATTAGATAATATTTAAATAATATGTTTATAGGCATTATAAGAACTTCTAACTAATGGATTGCTTTCAACATATAAAAAGCCCATTTCTAAAGCTAGATTTTTGTAGTATTTAAATTTATGAGGCGTAATAAAGCTTTGAACTGGGTAATGTTTTGAAGTAGGGGCTAGATATTGACCTATTGTTAATATATCAATATTGGCTTTTTTTATAGCTTTCAAAGTATTTATTACTTCTACTTCTGTTTCACCTAATCCTAGCATAATACCAGTTTTAGTTCTTATGTCGCTTTTTTTTTTTATATATTTTAAAATAGATAAGCTTCTATCATATTTAGCCTGAATACGTACTTTTTTTGTTAATCTAGGTACAGTTTCTAAATTATGAGAAATAATTTCTGGGTGTTCCTTAATTATTAGTGCAATTTTTTTTTTATGCCCTTTAAAATCTGGTATTAAGGCTTCTATAGTCGAATTAGAGATTTTTTTAATTTCTCTTATTGTTTTAATCCATATTTTTATTCCCATATCTTTTAAATCATCTCTATTAACTGAAGTCAAAACAACGTGTTTAATTTCCATTTTTTTTACTGTCTTTGCAATTTTATAAGGTTCTAACACATTTATTTTTTTAGGTTTTCCAGTTTTTATCGCACAAAATTTGCAAGATCTAGTACATATATTTCCTAATAAAAGAAAACTTAACACTCCATTTTTCCAACAAATTCCAAGATTAGGACAATCACTACTTTTACAAATTGTATTTAAGCTTTCTTTTATTAGTAAATTATTAATATTATCATACTTTCCTCCAATCGGTAATCTAACTTTTAACCAAATTGGTTTATTTTTATTAAAATTCATAATAAATAAAACCTCATAATAAGAAAAATGAAAACTAATTCAAGGATTGAATCCCAATTAAAATACATATATAGATTACAATTAATTCATTTGCGTTTGAAATATTTAAATTATATAATAAATAGATTTCCAGTCTTTATTATAAGATTTCTTTTGTTTTTAAAACAAAAAAAAAGATATCTATTCTTTTTAACACAAAGACTAAAAAATAAAAAAAAACTTTTAAGAAGTAATTCAAAATTAAATATATATAAAAAAAAAATTATACAACTTTTAAAATTACTTCCAAAGCAAAAAAAATTACTTCCAAAGCAAAAACTAAAACTAAAGAAGTTGGAGATGGATATAGAATATAATTATATTAATTTTCTTTTAAAAAAAAGAAGAAATTTAAAGAAAAAGAATAACTTGATTATTAATTCAATAAAAATCAAACAAATTAAAAAATATATTAGGATTAAAGAACTCAGATTTAAAAGTAAAATTATAAATTATAAACAAAAAAAAGAAAAAATTAATAAAAAGATTATCTTTTTAAAAGAAATTGAAAAGAAAATAAAAAAAAAGATTAATAACAATTTATTAAAAAGATATAAACAGATTATTTCTATAAGTGGAATAGCAGTAGTCCCAGTTTATAAAAAGATACCATTTGGTACATATATATTAATTACTCAACAAAAATATTATGAATTATTAGAAAGAAAAAAAATAATTATTGAAGAAATTAGTGGGAGAATACTAATAGATTTTTATTTAGCTAATAAAGAAAATAATAATATGAAGAAAATATTATTTAATTTTTATTAGAACTTTTTTTTTTCTTTTTAAAACTCTAAAGCCAATTTTTCTTATTTATTTTGGATGGATTATATGTACGTTTCATACTATACTATACTATACTATACTATACTATACTATACTATACTATACTATACTATACTATACTATAAATAAATAGAATACTATAGTATAGTATACTAATACTAATTATACTAATAGATAATAGATAGTATAGTATACTAATACTAATACTAATACTAATAGATAATAGATAATACATTACATTATAATAGATAGTATAGTATACTAATAGTAATACTAAGACTACTAAGACTAAGACTAATAGTAATAGTAATAGATAGATAGTATACTATTACTATTACTATAAATAGTATTAATTATATATGAATACTTTAATAGGAAAAAAAGCTCCAAATTTTAAGGCGACAGCAGTTTTAAATGGAAATTCAATAGTAAATAATTTTACTTTAGAAAACTTTATAGGCAAGTACGTAGTTTTATTTTTTTATCCTAAAGATTTTACTTTTGTATGTCCCACTGAATTACATTCGTTTCAAGAAAAAAAGGATATTTTTTGCAGAAAAAATGTTAAATTAATAGCCGTTTCTATAGATTCTGAATATACCCATTTAGCTTGGTTACAAATTTCGAAAAAAAAAGGTGGAATTAAAGGAGTAAATTTTACTATAGTTTCTGATATAAATAAAACTATTTCTTATTCGTATGGTGTTTTAAGTGGTAATTGGAAAATTAATAAAAAAGCTGAATTAAAAGTTAAAGGAGGTGAGTTAATCGCCTATAGAGGTTTATTTATAATAGACAAAAAAGGAATTATAAGACATCAATTGATAAATGATTTCCCTTTAGGAAGAAATGTAGACGAGGTAATTAGAATAATAGATGCTTTGCAATTTTTTGAAACACATGGTGAAGTTTGTCCTGCAAACTGGAAGACGGGAGAAAAAGGTATTAAACCTACTAAAGATGGAATAATTAATTATTGGAATGAATAATTAATTAATTAATTATTGTAATGAATAATTAATTAATTATTGTATTGTATTGTAATGAATATTATATTATATTATTGTAATGAATAATTAATTATTGTAATGAATAATTAATTATTGTATTGTATTGTATTTGTATTGTATTGTAATGAATATTATATTATATAATTAATTATTGGAATAATTAATTATACCTGGAGTGGGATTTGAACCCACAAGATTTTTAATCACTGAATTTTGAGTTCAGCGTGTCTACCCATTTCACCATCCAGGCTATATGCGGATAAAGGGATTCGAACCCTTATATCTTTTTAGATACTAGATTCTAAGTCTAGCGTGTCTACCCATTTCACCATATCCGCAAATTATTTCTTTTTATGTCTATTTTTTCGGCTTTGTTTTTTTCTTTTATGTGTTGCTATTTTTTTTCTTTTTCTTTTTTTGCCATTTGGCATTTTAATAAAAAATTTTTAGTTATTAATTAATTATTTAATTTTATTTACTATTTAAACTACTGTAAATTGACTAGCTTTAATTTTATTAATTTAAATTACGTTAATAATAAATTTATTTATTTTAGAAAATTGTCCAGTATTTTCTTCTATCACTACTTTTTACAAAGTCTTTATTTACATTTATGAAGTAAATTCAGATGATGACTTTAAAGAATTACTATAATTTAATAATTAATTACTAGAATTTAAGAATTTAAAGAATAAGGGAAATTGTTTACCAATCAGTTAATTACATTCGAAAGCTTTTCTAACTTCAGAAATAGTAGAATTGACTATTTGTTTCATTTTTTTAGCCCCTTTTTTAAAAATTGTTTCTAACTTATTTTTTCTTTTTATGTAGTATTTATATAAATTACGTTCTCTTTTAAATTTATTGATTATCAACCTATATAATTCTTCTTTTGCATGTTCGTATCCCATTTTAAAATTATTTTTTATTTTTTCTTTTTTTTCTTTCCCTGCTAAGCTTATATATATATTGTATAAATTATCTTTTAATAGTTCTTTTTTATTAGTTGAAAAGTTTTTTTGTGTCTTAATTTTCAGTATTTGTTTTTTTATTTCTTTTTTAGAGGCAAAAAGATCTATAATGTTATTTTTAGTTTTACTCATTTTTGATCCATCTGTACCGGGTATTAAATTTTCAATTACTATTGCTTGAGGAAGTGGAAATATTTTTTTTATATTATTTATTTTTTTTGCTATTTTTCTAGCTATTTCTAAGTGCTGTAGTTGATCTTTTCCTACTAATACTAGTTCTGCTTTACTTATTAATATATCAGCAGCCATTAAAATTGGATATGTTAATATTCCTGTATTTATTGTTTTTTTTTTTTTTACATTTTCTTTAAAAGAATGTACTAATTTTAATCTATTATATGGATATATAATACTAAAAAACCATAATAATTCAGTAACTTCTGGAATATCAGATTGTCGATAAAAAAGAAATTTTTTATAATCTATTCCACAAGCTAACCAAACAGCTAAAATTTTGTAGGCATTTTTTTTATTATTTTTAATATATTTTAAATTCGTAATAGAATGAAGGTTAGCAATTAAAATAAATTGATTTTTAAACTTTTCATTCTTTGTTAAAAATATAGTAGGGTAAATAACTCCTATCACATTACCCAAATGTGGACGACCAGTACTTTTAATACCAGTTAAAAAATTATACATTGGTTTTCTTACATTAGAAAATTAATAAGATAAAATAATGGTTTTGTTAAAAAAAAAACTAATATTAGTGTATAGTGTATAGTGTATAGTGTATAGTGTATAGTGTATAGTGTATAGTATAGAAAATAAAAAAAGAGAAATGAAAAAAGAAATTAAAGAAAAAATGAATAAAATTTTATATTATTATAAAAACAAACTTTCTAAAATTAGAATAGGAAAAGCAAATACAGAGATGTTAGACGATATTACTGTAGAATATTATAAAAATCAAGTTCCTTTATATCATTTATCAAGCATAGAAGTAATAAATTCAAAAACTATATTAATTAAGCCATGGGAAAAAAACAAATTGTCTGTAATCGAAAAAAGTATAATTAAATCAAACCTAGGTATTATTCCAATTAATAAGGGGAAATTACTAAAATTAGTAATTCCAAGTTTAACAGAAGAAAGGAGGAAAGAAATAATTAAAAGTAATAATCTAAAATTAGAAAAAGCTAAAATTAGTTTAAGAAATATAAGAAAAGCTTATAATAAGAAAATAATGAAAGAGTTTACTGAAAAAGATTTAATTGAAAAATATAAAAATGAGGTGCATGAAGCAACTAAAGAATCTATTTATAAAATAGAAAAAATATTTGAAAATAAAAATAAAGAAATACTTAAAATATAGATGTGCAATACGATAAGATCTATTTTAAAAAAAAATACGAATTTAATAAACAAAAAAATAGTTGTAAATGGGTGGGTAAAACATATAAGATCAAATAAATTAAAAAAGTTTGTGATAATAAACGATGGTTCAACCATAAGAAATTTACAAATTATAGTAAAAACTGAAAACCGAAAACTTAATAGAGGGACTTTTTTAAAAGTAAAAGGCAAAATAGTATTAAGCAAAGGCAATAAACAAATTATTGAGCTTTTAGCAAAAAACATAATAATCTATGGCTTATTCAAAAAGAAAGATTTTCAAAAGACCATATTGCAACCGAAAAAACATAGTTTTAATAAATTAAGACAACAAGCTTATTTAAGATTTCGTACTAATTTATTTAGTACAATAATGAGGGTTAGACATAATGTCTCTTACCTAATTCATAAATATTTCAATAAAAGGGGGTTTTATAATATTCAAACCCCTATAATTACTAATTATGATACAGAAGGGCATAGTAACCTTTTTAAGGTAACTACTTTAAAGTCAGATTTTTTTGGAGAAAAGGCATTTTTAACAGTTTCTGGACAATTGCATGGTGAATCTGCTGCATTAGGTTTAGGAAAAATTTATACTTTTGGCCCTATTTTTAGAGCCGAAAATTCAAATACTCCTAGACATTTGGCAGAATTTTGGATGGTAGAACCAGAAGTAGCTTTTTTTAATTTAAAACATAATATGTATTTAGCTGAGCATTTTATTAAATATATACTTAAAAATATTATTAAATTATCTTATGAGGATTTATTATTTTTGGATAAAGAAAATAAAATATTTAATAATATTAATTTAATATTAAAGAAAGAATTTAAAAGAATAACTTACTCAAAAGCCATTAAAATTCTAAGTAAAAATGGGTATAAAATTAAATGGGGAAAAGATTTAAAGTCAGAACATGAAAAATTTTTAGTAGAAAATTATTTTAATTCCCCGATAATTATATTTGATTATCCAATTGATTTAAAACCATTTTATATGAGAATAAATAAAGACAAGAAAACAGTATCAGCAATGGATATTATTTTTCCATCTGTTGGTGAAATTATTGGGGGTTCACAAAGAGAAGAAAGATATAAAATACTATTATCACAAATTAAATATTTTAAATTAAAAAAAAAAGATCTAGAATGGTATATTAATACTCGAAAATTTGGAACTGTTCCACACAGTGGTTTTGGATTAGGTTTTGATAGACTAATTCAATTCATTACAAATATGAAAAATATAAGAGAGGTAATACCATTTCCAAGATCTCCCAAAAATATTTATACATAATTCAGACTAGGGAAATTTTGATAGGTCTCATAGCTCAGTTTGGTTAGAGCACTTGACTCATAATCAAGAAGTCGTTGGTTCAAATCCAGCTGAGACCACGAAATGTCGAAATAATTTTACTGAACTTTATGAAAGCTTGTTTTGAAGCTTTAGGTAACCAGTTTGTGGCCATAAAAGAGAAAGATTTATATATACCTTTTTTAAAATTAGAAAAAATAGGCCAACAAATTTTGTTCCAAAAAATTATATTATTTATGAATAATGGCAAGGTTAAAATAGGAAGACCATATTTGAAGAATATTTACATTTTAGCAGAAGTAATTAGTCATAGGAAAGAAAAAAAAATTATTGTTTTTAAAAAAAAAAGAAGAAAAGGGTATAAACTGAAAAAAGGTCATCGCCAAAAGATGACTAAAATAAAAATTATTTCGATAGTAAAAAAAAGAATACATGGCTCATAAAAAAGGAGTTGGAAGTTCGAGAAATGGACGTGATTCTCGAAGTAAACGCTTAGGGGTAAAAAAATATGGTGGCCACATAGTTAAACCAGGAAATATAATTGTAAAACAACGTGGTTCGAAATTTTTACCTCTACAAAATGTTTACATGAGCAAAGATTATTCTATACATTCTTATATTTATGGAAAGGTTTTTTTTAAAAAAAAAGGAATAAAAAAATTTATATCAGTTTTATCGTTAGATAAATAACTGAAGGGGCTGATTTGGTTTTGACATCAAGTAAATATAATAAGATAGCATATCGTGAAATGTAATGTAATCACGTAAAAAATTCCTTACAAAAAACTAAATGGCAAAAATTACTCTCTTAAGCTTGCAGCTTAAAAATTTTGTTCTAATTTAATTTTGTTCTAATTTTGTTGTGTCTAATTTTAGGGCTTATAACTAAAATTAGAACTTACTACTTTATAAGCTAACTTTATAAGCTAACTTTATAAGCTAAATATGTAGAACTCTTATTATATTACTTGTTTGGACACGGGTTCGATTCCCGTCAGCTCCATAAAATGTCCCATAAAGATAAAATGTCCCATAAAGATAAAGATGGATTTAAAATCAGCATTTTATGAAACCTTAATAGTGATTTCTCCGACGGTTTCAGAAGAAGAAAAAAAACAAATTATTTCTTCCTATGAAAACCTCTTAAGAAGAGAAGGAAGAATAATTTATCAAATTAACTGGGGGAAAAAAAAATTAGCATATATTATAAATAAAAAGAGATTTGGCATATATCATATATTTTATTGGAAGATCCTAAAAAGCTCAGTAAAAAACTTAGAAAAAAAATTAAATCAAGATGAAAATATAATTCGTTTTTTAATTCTTAAAATTAATAAGAAAGCTCTAAATTATTTAGAGTCAAAATTTAATATAACTTTAAATAATAAATTAGATGAATAAAAAAACGGAACTTAAATATTTAACGCCATTAAATATAGAAAGTAAACATAAGAAGAAAAAATGTTATTTCCAAAATAAAAAAATTAATTTTATAGATTATAAAAACTTTTACCTTTTAAAAAAATTTTTAAATGAAAGAGGAGAGATTTGCTCACGCAGAGCAACTGGTACTACTGCTAAAAAACAGAGAAGACTTAAAATTGCTATAAAAAGATGTCGACATATTGGTTTATTGCCTTTTACTACTGATAATTTTAAATAAATATATGAAAATTCTTTTAATTAAAGATGTTAAAGAATTAGGAATTAAATATGATATAGTTGATGTTAAACCAGGGTACGCTAAAAATTTGTTATTTCCTCAAAAATTAGCAATTTTATTTACTGATTCACTTAAAAAAAAATATTTTAATATTTTAAATAAAAATATAAATAATGAAAAAAAAATTCTTAATAACTTTAATAAAGAAATTATTAAAATTAAAAAATTAAATTGGGTCTTTTATAAAAAAGCCAGTAAATCGGGTTTTTTGTATAAGACTTTATCGAAAAAAGATATTTTTAAGATTTTTTTAGAAAAAAAAATTAATATTAATATTGATCAAATCAATTTTAAAAAAAAAGGAATTAATAAAATCGGTAAATTTAAATTTGAAGTTAAATTTAGTAAAAAAATATTTAAGCAGTTTAATATAATAATTATTCCTAAACAAAATAAATGATAAGAGTTCGTTTTGCTCCCAGTCCTACTGGCCCATTACATATAGGAAATTTAAGAACTGCATTATTTAATTATTTATTTGCAAAGAAGAATAAAGGATCTTTTATACTAAGATTTGAGGATACAGATAAAGAAAGATTTATTAAAAAATCTGAAAAACATATTTTAAATTCTCTTAAATGGTGTGGGCTTATTCCTGATGAAGGTCCAGACAACGGAAAATATGGGCCTTATCGTCAATCTAAAAGAAAACATATATACAAAAAATATATAAAATATTTATTGAAAAATAAATATGCTTATTATGCTTTTGAAACAAAAGAGGATTTAAAACAAATAAGAAATGAGTATAAAGAAAAAGGAAAATTATTTATATATAATTCTTTAACTAGAAGTAAACTAAAAAATTCATTGAATGAGTTTTATTTTAAGCAAGTAAAAATAAAGAAAAAAAAGGCTACAATAAGATTAAAAGTCCCAGACTCCACAACGATTAAAGTTAAGGATATATTACGTGGAAATATTTACATAAATTCCAATTCACTAGATGATAAGGTATTAGTAAAATCTGATGGCAATGTTACCTATCATTTAGCCAATGTAATTGATGATCATCTTATGAAAATTTCACATGTCATTAAAGGAGAAGAATGGATTTCTTCTTTTCCAATACTACAATTGTTGTATAATTTTTTTAATTGGAAAATGCCTAATTTTTTGCATCTGCCTTTGATCTTAAATTCTTTTGGAAAAGGGAAATTAAGTAAAAGAAATTCGAACCAATTCAATTTTACTATCTTGCCACTAAAATGGAAAGATCCTATAAAATTAACGACTATTCTTGGGTATCGTGAATTAGGATATTTACCAGAGGCTTTGCTTAATATGTTAGCCTTTTTTGGTTGGAATCCAGGTGGAAAGAAAGAAATTTTTTCATTAAAAGAATTAATATCTACCTTTTCATTAAAAGATATTAATTTTACTTCGGCTAGATTTGATAAAGAAAAAATGAAATGGATTAATCATAGACACCTACAATGCAAATCGGTTTCTGATTTGACTCGGTTAGTTAAAAGAAGTTTGAAAGAGAAAAAAATTTATTTTAATAATGATCAAAAGCTACAAAAAATTATTTTACGAATTAGATCTCAATGTACTTTTGTCTATCAAATCATAGAAAAGTCAATTTATTTCTTTAAAACACCAAGTTTAAATCAAACTTATATAAGTAAAGTTTTATTAAATAAAAATATAAATAAAAACATTTTATTTCTAATAATAGAATGGTTAAAAAATAATGATAAAAATAATTTAAAATTACTAAAAACTTTCTTTTATAAATTAGCTATTAACAAAAAGATTAAGATCTCTTATTTATTTAAAATCTTACGAGTAAGTTTAGTTGGAAAATTAGTCGGGTTAGACCTTTATTTTATAATTAAAATATTAAAAACAAATGTTCTGATGAAAAGAATACTAAATCTAATCTTTTTATTAAATTAATGCCTTTTTTTAATCTCATAATCAGGAACAATATTAAATAATAATTTAATACCTGGTTTAATGAGGAAAAGTACTGTATTCTATATTTGTTAGGAACAAAATATATTGCTTTAAAGGTCTTTAGGGATTTATTCCCATAGGTCCATATTCATATGAAAAGGTCCATATTCATATGAATAGTCTTAGTCTTTCTTTCTTTTACTGACTTTACTTTGACTTCTTAGTCTTTGACTTCTTAGTATTTGACTTCTTAGTCTTAGTCTTTGACTTAGTCTTTGACTTAGTCTTTGACTGAGTCTTTGACTGAGTCTTTGACTGAGTCTTTGACTGAGTCTTTGACTGAGTCTTTGACTTTGACTGAGTCTTTGACTGAGTCTGAGTCTTTGACTGAGTATTTGACTGAGACTGAGTCTGAGACGTCTTCTGAGACGTCTGAGTCTGAGACTGAGTATGAGTCTTTGATTGAGGAGTTTCAATAATCTGTTTAACTGTAGAGATAACTGTATTAGAGTCATGTAATATTACTATTTTTTTTGGAGGTATATTTTTTACATAATAATTTTCTCCTATATCTAAATTGTCAATATTAATCTCTATATGATCTACCATATTCTTAGGTAAAGCCTTAATTTTTAATTTTCGGATTTTCGATATATATTCCCCACCTTTATAAACTCCTTTGGCTTTCCCTATTGGTCTAATAGGCACTTCATAAGTAATATACTTTCTAGGGTTTAATTCCAAAAAATCTAAATGCAGGATTTTTTCTGTAATTGGGTTATATTGGATTTCTTTTAATATAGTAGTAATATTGATTTTATTGTTTATAGATACTATAAATTGGCTTAATGTGTTATTTTTAATTATTTTTTCTACTAAATAAGTATCCAAAACAAATTTAATGTTTTTATTCTTCCCATACACTATTCCAGGCGTGTAACCAGATTCTCTTAAACTTTTTATATGTTTTTTATTTACAATTACTCTTTTTTCTACTTTTAAAATGATTCTTTTCATTTAAACTACAATATTTACTATCTAGAAAAAAGAAAAGAAATTATATTATTGTTATTGGTACTGTGGCCGAGTGGTTAGGTAAAGGTCTGCAAAATCTTTCACAGCAGTTCGATTCTGCTTAGTACCTTTTATTTGCTTAGTACCTTTTATTTAACGGGAGAGATGATATATTTTTCTTTTTACTATAAGTTTTCATTTAAAAAAAAAATAGAAAAAATATTACGATATGAAAAAAGTAATTTTATAAAAATTATTTATATTTTTTGCAATAATAAATATATTTCTACTCTAAATTTTTTTGTTTTCAAAAAAACAAAATTGACTGATGTTATTACATTAAAAAAGACGGATCGCAACAAAAAAAAAGTAGGAGAAATTTATATAAATATTGATATGATAAAATTTAACTCTATTGTCTTTAAAAAAACATTTTATGAGGAATTAAAAAGAGTAATGATACATGGAGTATTACATTTAATTGGTTACGAAGATAATAATAAGCAAATTGCTGAAAAAGAAAAGTTTTATTTATGTCCTCATTATGTCCTCAAAAAGATTTGATGTAATTGTAGTAGGGGCAGGACATGCTGGGGCCGAAGCAGCTGCTATATGTGCAAAATTAGGCTCCAAAACATTGTTAATTACTTCTGATATAGATAACATAGCTAAAATGTCTTGTAATCCAGCCATTGGTGGTATAGCCAAAGGGCAAATAATAAAGGAAATAGATGCATTAGGTGGCCTATCAGGAATTATAACTGACAGAAGTATGATACAATTTAGAATGTTAAACAAATCTAAAGGTCCGGCAATGTGGAGCCCAAGAGCACAATGTGATAGAAGAAAATTTACAAGAAATTGGAAATCGGCTTTAAAAACAATTAGTAATTTATCTATTATTCAAGATACTATAATTGACTTGATAATTCGTAATAATAAAATAATCGGTGTTAAATCTTTAGTAGGTAAAAAGATATTTGGAAATTCCGTAATTTTAGCTGCTGGAACCTTTTTGAATGGTAGAATTCATATTGGAAACAAAAAAACATACGGTGGACGATTATCAGAAAAAGCCGTTTTAGGATTAACTAAAAAGCTTACAAACCTTGGCTTTTGTTCTGGCCGTCTTAAAACTGGTACCTCTCCAAGAGTTGATGCTAGATCATTAAATTATAATAAAATGATAATTCAAAATGGAGATCTTCCAATTGAATATTTTTCTTTTAAGAAAAAAGAAAAATATTTTAAACAAAAGAAATGTTATATTACTTATACCCATGATAAAATTCATGACTTAATTATAAATAATATTCACCTTTCTCCATTGTATAATGGAAATGTTAAAAGCAAAGGTCCAAGATATTGTCCATCTATTGAAGAAAAAATATATAGATTTCCAAATCAAACTAGGCATCAAATATTTGTCGAACCTGATGGTAACCATTCTATAGAAATGTATATAAATGGATTCTCAACATCTTTACCAATCGAGATACAAAAAAAAGCCTTATTAAAAATACCTGGTTTCGAAAAAGCAATAATTTTAAAACCTGGATATGCAATCGAGTATGATTATTTCAATCCAATTCAATTAAAAAAAAATTTAGAAACTAAAATAGTTGAAAACCTTTTTTTTGCAGGGCAAATTAATGGGACTACTGGATATGAGGAAGCAGCAGCACAAGGTTTAATGGCTGGAATCAATGCTCATTTAAAAATTCATCAAAAAAAACCTTTAATCTTAAAAAGAAATGAAGCCTATATTGGCGTTTTAATAGATGATTTAATAAATAAAGGAACTCAAGAACCATACAGAATGTTTACTTCACTAGCAGAATATAGAATTTTATTAAGACAAGATAACGCCGATCAAAGATTAATGCCTATAGCTTATAAATTAGGATTAATTTCTAATAATATTATATATAAATTAAGAAATCAAAACAAAAAAATTAATCTCTGTATTAAATTTTTTAATAATCGAATTAATTCTAGAAAAATAAAAACAAATTCTTTTAAAAAAAAATATATAAAAATTAGTCATTTTTTCTCTTTACCAAAAGTTCCAATTAAAGATCTAATTAAAATTTCATTAATTAAAAACTTTATAAAAGAGAATAAAATATCTAATAATATTTTAAATAAACTTTATATTCTTCTCAAATATAAAGTCTATTTAAAAAAAGAAGAAGAAAATGTTAAAAGAATTTTAAAATTAGAAAATTTAATAATTCCTAAAAATTTTAATTATGATAAGATTAAATCTTTATCTATAGAAGCAAGGGAAAAATTATTTAATTTTAAACCTCAAAATCTTGGGGAAGCTTTAAAAATTAGTGGAATTTCTCACTCAGATTTAAATAATTTATTATTCTATATAAGATCGTGAGATATGTATCAAAAACATTTTTTAGAAAAAATTATTGATAAAGATATTAAAAAAGGGTTTCCGAAAGAAAATTTATCCTTTAGATTTCCTCCAGAACCTAATGGGTATTTACACTTAGGGCATGTGAAATCAATATATCTAAATTTTTACCTTGCTGAAAAATATAAAGGTCCTTTTATATTGCGTTTTGATGATACTAATCCTATTAAAGAAGAATCAAAATTCATTAAAGCAATTAAAAAAGATATAAAATGGCTAGGGTTTAAATGGGTTAAAGAAACTTATGCATCAGATTATTTTTTTGAGCTTTATAAACTAGCTAAGAAATTAATCTTAAAAGGCAAAGCTTATGTAGATAGCCAAAACAAAAAGGAAATTAAAGAACAAAGAAAAACTTCTTATGAAGTTGGGATAAAAAGTCCTTTTAGAAATAGGTCAAAAAAGGAAAATCTAAAATTATTTAAAAAAATGAAAGATGGTTTTTTTAACGAAGGTGAATGTGTATTACGAGCTAAAATAGATATGAATTCCCCTAATCTAAAACTTAGAGATCCTATTATGTATAGAATACTAAAGAAAAAGCACTACAAAACTAAAAATAAGTGGGTAATATATCCAACTTACGATTGGGCACATGGGCAAAATGATTATTTAGAAAAAATCTCACATTCTTTATGTACGTTAGAATTTAAACATAATAATCCATTATATAACTGGTTTATTCTTCAAATTAAAAATAAAAATAATGTAATTTTGCCAAAACAATATGAGTATTCTAGATTAAATTTAAATTATTCTATAATGAGTAAAAAAAAAATACAAATTTTAATTAAAAACAAAATGGTGGATAATTGGGATGACCCAAGATTACCAACAATTTCTGGGCTTCGAAGAAGAGGTTTTACTCCTAAATCTATTTGTAACTTTATAAAAGAAATAGGAATTTCCAAAAGAGAAAATAATATTGATATTTCTTTATTAGAATTTCATCTAAAGAAACATTTAAATCAAATTGCTGATAGGGTAATGGTCGTATTTAATCCTCTCACTTTAATAATAGAAAATTTTAATAAAACTAAAACTAAATGGTTAATAGAAAAAACCAACCCTAATTCTGATATATATCGTAAAATTCCATTTTCTAGAGAAATATATATAGAAAGCAAAGACTTTTTAGAAACTAAAACAGATAACTTTTTTCGGTTATCGATTGGTCAAAAAGTAAGATTAAAATCTGCGTTTATAATAAAAGCTAAATCTATAATAAAAAATAATAATGGTAATATCAAATATATATTGTGCAAATTATACAATAATATAAAGAAAACAAATAATAAGGCAACTTTACATTGGGTATCTAAAAAATATTCTTTCCCTATTAACATAAATTTATATGGAAAATTATTTAACATTAAATTTCCTAACAAAGTAAAAAATTTTAGTAATTATGTTAATGAAAATTCCAAACTCCAAGCAAAAGCTTATGCAGAACCTTATTTAAAAAATGCTAAACCTGAAAATAAATATCAATTTATACGAAGTGGTTATTTTTGTCTTGATAAAGAAAGTAGTAGTAAAAATTTAATATTTAATCAAATCGTTTCGTTACAAAAAAAATATTAGATTTTTATAATTTTCTATAGCTTATCTCCTAAAGAATTAAAGAAAATGAATATTGAATCTTTTATTGAACACGAAAAAATAAAAGGGGAATTATATAATCTTTGTAAATTTAATAGATTACCAACGGGTATTTTACTTCTTGGCCCTGAAGGCTGTGGAAAGTTTAAATTAGGAATAAAATTTATAAAAAAGCTTTTAAAAATTGATATTTTAACACATCCAGATATATATTTTCTTTTTCCTTTACCGAATTTACCTAAAAGTAGTAAGTTAACAGATTATTTTTATAATAAATGGCATAATTTTTTAGTTAATCAACCTTATGGTAGTTTCTTAGATTGGAAAAAAAAAATACATTATGAAAATAAAGATTGCAAAATTTCCTTAGAGCAACTTGAAGAGGCTTTAAAAATGATAAATTTAAAATCTTATGAACTTTCTCATAAGGTTGTAATATTTTGGATGTTAGAACACTTAAATATTAATGCAGCGAATAAATTATTAAATGTTTTAGATTCACCACCAAAGCAAGTTTTTTTTTTATTTATTGGAGAAAATGAAAACTTAATTTTACCAACTCTAAAATCTAGGTTACTTATAATAAAATTCCAACTAATTTATAATAAAAGTATTGAAAAATATTTAATTCTAAAGTTTAACTTATCTAAAAAACGAGCTCAAAATATAGTTTCTGTTTCAGAAGGTAATCTTAATACTATCTTTAAAATTTTAAAAAATAAAAAAAATACTTTAAATATTAATTTTTTAAATATTAATTTTATATTTTGGATGAGAATGTTATTCAATTTAAAAAATAAAATAGATTCATTATTGATATGGAGTTCCCAAATTAATTCCTGGAATAGGGACAAAAAAAAAAGTTTTCTTTTGTTTTCTTTAGAGATTTTTAGAATTGCACATCGATATAAATATGATAAAAATTACAGAAATCCATTTTTTAATTATAAAAATTTTAATTGGAAACAATTTTGTATATACATAAATACTAAAAAAGTCAGTATAATAAATTACTTAATAAGTGATGTAATTAAAGGTATTGACAGATATTATTTCTTCTTATTTAATTTTTTATATTTGTCTTTTAATATTAATAAAATATTATTTAATAAACTATGAGATTTATTAGAAATTTTTGTATTCTCGCTCATATTGATCATGGAAAAAGTACACTAGCAGATAGATTATTAGAGTATACTCATACTATATCGAGACAAAATATTTTAAAAAAAAATCAATATTTAGATAACCTTGAAATAGAAAGAAAAAGAGGAATAACAATTAAGAGTCATCCAATTCAAATGGAATACACTACTGAAAATAAAAAATATATTCTTAACTTAATAGATACACCAGGTCATGTAGATTTTTCATATGAAGTTGAAAGATCTATTTCAGCTTGTGAAGGAGTGTTATTATTAGTTGATGCGACTAAAGGAATACAAGCACAAACTATTTCTAAAATTTCTTTAGCAGTAAGAAAACAAAAAATCATTATACCGATAATTAATAAAATTGATTTACCTACTATTAATATAGATAATCTAAAAAAAGAGATTATAAATTTATTAAAATGTAATTGGAAAGATATCCTGTGTATTAGTGCAAAAAAAGGGACTGGTATAAAAAAGGTTCTATATAGTTTAATTAATAAAATACCTGCTCCTAATGGTAATAAAAATGAACCATTACAAGCCTTAATATTCGATTCAGTATACAATTCTTTTCGTGGGGTACAAATATACTTTAGAATAATAAATGGTAAGATATATAAAGGACAGAAAATTAAATTTTTGTCTAACAATAAAAATTATTATGCTAATGAAATTGGAGTATTTAAAAATACCAATATTTCTAAAAATATACTTTCAACTGGAAATGTTGGTTATTTAATACCTGGAATAAAAAATCCATCTGAAATTAAAATAGGAGATACATTAACGGATGCAGTAAATCCAAATTTTAAGTTAATTAAAGTATTTAAAAAAAAACAACCAAGGGTATATGCTGGAATATATCCAAGTAAACCAAATCAGTATAAATCTTTAAAGAATTCTTTAGAAAAATTATATTTAAACGATTCTTCATTATTCTTTAGACCTGAAACTACTTCTACATTTGGGTTAGGATTTAGATGTGGTTTTTTAGGTTCATTACACATGGAAATTATAAAAGAAAGATTAGAAAAAGAATATAATTTAAAAGTTATACTGACTATACCTAATGTAAAATATAAAATTACTTTAAAAAATCACGAAGTAAAATTTATTACTTCACCGAGTACATTACCAGATAAGAAAAACATTTTGTTTTTTGAAGAACCCTATGTGATAACTAATATAATTACAAAATCTGAATTTATAGGTCCTGTTATAGAATTAGTCCTCAATAGAAGAGGGAAATTACTTTTTCAAAGATATTTAACTGCAAATAAAATTGAATTACTCTTTGAATTACCTTTCTCTGAAATAATAATGGATTTTTATGATAAACTTAAGAGTATTTCTAAGGGATATGCTTCTTTTAATTATGAATCCATTAATTATAAAAAGTCTGATTTAGTAAAAATCAATATTCTAATAAATAGAAAATTAATTGATGCTTTTTCAATGCTAATAGAAAGAAAAAAAGCATTGACTTTTGCTAAAAAAATATGTAATAATTTATCTAAATTAATTCCGAAAAAGCAGTTTGAAATTCCAATACAAGCCACAATAGAAAAAAAGGTTGTTTGTAGAATTAATATAAAACCTTTTCGAAAAGATGTAATATCCAAGTGTTATGGTGGAGATATTTCTAGAAAACGCAAGCTTTTGGAAAAACAAAAAATCGGAAAAAAAAAATTGAGAATAATTGGAAATCTTTCTTTACCTAAATCTACTTATATTTCTATTTTTAAAAAAGTAAATTAAAAAAATTAATATTTAATATTTAAATTAAATATTTCCTCAGTAGCTCAGTTTGGTTAGAGCACCTGACTGTTAATCAGGGTGTCGTTGGTTCAAATCCAACCTGAGGAGTATAATACCTGGTATAATTAATACCTACCACCTAATACCTGGTACCTGGTACCTAATACCTGGTACCTGGTACCTAATACCTGGTACCTGGTACCTAATACCTGGAATATATTTTTTAATTGCTATGTAAACTTTTTTGTTATTTACATAACAATAGAAATTTATCTTTCTTTTATTTAAGATTACTTCTTTAACTAAAGCCTCAGTGCTTATATTTTTATAATATTTTTTTATAGTTATTAAAAACATCTCATCCTCACTGTTAATATACACGACTATTCTCTGAGTAACAGTAAAGCCTTTTTTCTTTCTCAAATTTTGAATTACTTTTATTAAATCTCTTAATAAGCCTTCTAAAATTAATTTCTTCGTGAGTTGTGAGTCTATTCCAACAATGAAATCTTGATTAATACTTAATTTCCAGAAGTTTTTGGGTTTGTAATCTATTATAAATTCTTTTATAGATAGCTTAAATCTTTTATTATTTATATTTATATCTATATTTTCTTTTATTTCTAACTTATTCTTATTTGTTTTTATATAAGAATTTATCAAATTAATATCTCTTTTATATTTTTTTCCTAATAAATTATAATTAGGTTTTATATCAATTGTTGCTATCTTATTAAGATTTTGTTTTATTTTAATTTTATTTACATTAACTTCATTTTTAATTAAATTTAAGATATCTTTAGATAATAAGATATTATTAGACTCTTTTTTAAGTAGAATAATTGCTTTGGTTAATTTTTGTCGAACTTTAAGATTATTTGTTTTTCTAAGAAATAATATTTTTGAAGTAATATTTTGTGCTAATTTCATTCTCTTTTCTAGAGATTTATCTACTAATTTCTTTCTATAAAGAGGAAATTTAACTAGATGTACACTTTCATAAGGTTCTTTTTTTTTTATATTGAGATTATTATAAAATTTTTCCATAAAAAATGGGGCAATAGGTGAAGAGATTTTAAATATAGTAATTAAACAAGTATAAAGGGTTTTATAAGCGTTAATCTTATCTTCATTATAATCATTTTTCCAGAACTTTCTTCTAGAAAGCCTAATATACCAATTACTTAAATCAAAAATTACAAATTTTTCTATTTTTTTTGCTACTTTAAAAATGTTATATTTTTTATAATAGATTGATATATCTTTTATTAAAGTATTTAATTTAGAAATTATCCATTTTTCTAATAACTTTAGATTTTCTATTTTAAGTTCTATTTCATTGGGGAAAAAATTATCTATATTTGCATATAAAGCAAAGAAAGAATATGAATTAAATAAAGTACCAAAAAACTTTTTTGTTACCTTTTTTATTCCTTTTTCATCAAATTTAATATTTTCCCAGGATTTAGAATTAGAGATTAGATACCATCTAATAGGATCAGAACCATATTTTTTTAATAGTTTTATTGGATCAATTGTATTTCCCTGATTTTTAGACATTTTTTTACCTAATTTATCTAAAATTAAACCATTGGAAATGGCCGTTTTAAATGCAATAGAATTCGAAATTAGAGTAGAAAGAATATGCAAAGTAAAAAACCACCCTCTAGTTTGATCTACACCTTCACAAATAAAGTCAGCTGGAATATTTATTTTATTTTCTATTAATTTTCTATTCTCAAAAGGATAATGTAGTTGTGCATAAGGCATTGCCCCGGAATCAAACCAAACATCCACAATTTCGGGTTCTCTTTTTAGTGGTATTTTTTTTTTAGAGACTAAGATAACTTTATCTAAAGTATGTTTATGAAGATCTATTTTTGAATAATTTTTTCTTTTCATATTTCCAATTCTAAAATCTTCAAATGGATTTTTTTTCATATATCCAGCATCAATTGATTTCTCTATTTCCTTAATTAATTCTTCAATTGAGCCTATTATTTTTTCTTCTTTATTTGCAGTTGAACGCCAAATTGGTAATGGAATTCCCCAATATCTACTTCTAGAAATATTCCAATCTTTTAAATTTTTTAACCAATTTTCGAATCGTTTAATCCCTGTACTTTTTGGTATCCAATTAATTAATTTATTTAATTTAATTAATTTGTTTTTATATTTGCTGGTTTTAATAAACCAAGAACTTATTGGATAATATAATATTGGGGCTTTAGTTCTCCAACAATGTGGATAAGAATGGATATGCTTGCCAATTAGAAAAATTTTCTCTTCTTTTTTTAAATATAAAGCGATTTTAAAATCAGTTGATAAATCGTTTGATAATGATTTTTCTTTATTATTTTCATATTCTTTTTTAATAAATTTTCCACTAAATAGTGGATGTAAATTTTTTATAAATTTACCTTTATTATCTACTAAAGGGATTAAAGTATTTTTTTTCCCCTTTATCATCATCATAGGAATTTTGTTTTTTTTAGCCAATTCAAAATCTTTTTCACCAAAACACGGAGCAATATGCACAACTCCTGTCCCTTCTGATTCACTGACGAAATCTCCATCTATGTCTCCATCTATGATTTTAAAAGCTTTTTCACAACCTTCATAAGGTTTTTTCCAAGTAATAAGTTGCTCATACTTTGTATCCAAAAGTACTTTCCCCTTAAAGGTTTTAATAATTTTATATGGAATTTTATTATTCTTTTTTTTAAATAAAGTAATTTTTTTCTTTCTATTTCTTAGAAAAAAAAAGCCACTATCTAAAGTTTTAGATATTGTTTTCTTAGAAAGAATTATATTTATTTTTTTTAATGTATAAGGATTATAAGTATTTATTAAAACATATTCTATATTTCTTCTTATTGCTAATGCAGTATTAGATGGTAGTGTCCAAGGTGTAGTCGTCCATGATAATATATATATATCATCTTTAATATCATCAAATTTACAAGATAGAGTGTTTTTCTTAATTTGGAATTGAGCTATTACTGTAGTATCTGTTCTGTTTTTATAACAACCTGGGTAATTTAATTCATGTGTACTTAAACCAGTTCCAGCAATTGGAGAATAAGGTTGAATTTTAAAATCTTTATAAAGATTATTTTGATTATATATTTTTTTTAATAACCACCATACTGTTTCTATATATTTTGTATCATAAGTAAAATATGCCTTTTTGAAGTCTAACCAATAACCAATTTTCTTACTAATTTCATTCCATTTTTTAACATTTTTGTTTACCAGACTTTTACATTTTTTATTAAATGTTTTTATTCCAATTTTTTTTTTAATATCGTTTTTTGATATCCCCATTTTCTTTTCTACTACTAATTCTACTGGCAACCCATGAGTATCCCAACCGGCTATTCTATTTACTTTATTATTGTTTAATGTAAAATATCTACAGAATATATCTTTAATAGTTCTAGAAAATAAATGATGTAAACCTGGTTTACCATTTATTGATGGTGGTCCCTCATAAAATACAATATTCTTTTTATAATTTTTGGATAAACATTTTTTAAAGATTTTTTTTTCTTTCCAAAATTTTTTTATTTCGTTTGAAATTTCATACATTTTTAACTTATTGTATTCTCTGAATATTTTTGCCATTTTTTATTTTTATTTATATATTCTTCTTATTCTAAGTCTAAGTCTTCTAAGTCTGTCTTCTAAGTCTGTCTTCTAAGTCTAAGTCTTCTAAGTCTGTCTTCTAAGTCTAAGTCTAAGTCTTCTAAGTCTGTCTTCTAAGTCTGTCTTCTAAGTCTGTCTTCTAAGTCTTCTAAGTCTGTCTCTGTCTTCTACTTACTTATTCTACTTTCTACTTTACTTTCTACTTACTTACTTATTCTACTTACTTATTCTACTTACTTATTCTACTTACTTATTCTACTTACTTATCTTATCTTATTCTACTTACTTATTCTACTTTACTTTCTATTCTACTTACTTACTTACTTATGTTTGTACTTTACTTTGTACTTGTACTTGTACTTACGTCTAGACTAAGATAATTAAAGAAAGATAAAGATAATTAGAAGTAGAATTAGAATTCTTATAATTATTAGAATTATTAGAATTCTTATAATTATTATAATTAATTATTAGAATTATTATAATAATTAATTAATTAATTAATTAATTAATTAATTAATTAGGAATTAGGAATTAGGAATTAGGAATTAGGAATTAGTTTTTTTCCTTTAGTTTAGTTTAGTTTAGTTTAGTTTAGTTTAGTTTAGTTTAGTTTAGTTTAGTTTAGTTTAGTTTAGTTTAGTTTAGTTTAGTTTAGTTGAAACAAACAAAACAAAACAAAACAAAAAAATAGAAACAAATGCAAATGAATAACAAGAATCATCAAATTAAAAAGAACAACAAAAAAAAATCACTTTTATTAAAACTAATTAAATATATTGAACATAGTAATATTAAAAACAAAGAAAAAATCATAAAATTAATGTTAAACTTTAATAATTATAAAAAAAAGAAAATTAATAAATTAATAGGAATTCTTGCTGAATTTGAAAATTATAAAAAACGTATAGAAAAAAACAAAAAGCTAATAATAGAAAATGCTAATAAAAACTTATTATTAGAATTGCTAAGTTTAGCAGAGGATTTTAATAGATGCTTTAATAGCAAGAAAGAGAAAGATAGCAAGAAAGAGAAAGATAGCAAGAAAGATAAGGAAGGAATAAAAATAATAAATAGAAAATTATGGAACCTTTTAAAAAAAGAAGGGATAAAAAAAATCAAATCGAAAAAAGGAGATGTTTTTAATACAGATATTCATGAAGCCGTATCAATACAAACTATAAAAAAAACTGAATTGAAAGGAAAAATATTACACATAATAGAATCAGGATATAGTTTTAAAAACAAAATAATTAAATATACTAAAGTAATTGTAGGAAAATAAAAAAATAAATGAATAAAAAAGATTATTATGAAATACTTGGAGTAAATAGAGATGCAACTCTTGATCAAATAAAAAGAGCATACAGAAAATTAGCATTAAAATATCATCCAGATAAAAATAGAGAAAATAAAAAAGAGGCTGAAGAAAAATTCAAAGAAGCTGCAGAAGCTTATAATGTATTAAGTGATAAAAATAAGAGAAATACATACGATCAATATGGACATCATCAAGAATATCATAATAAAAGTAATAATATAAATATAGAAGATATATTATCTAATTTTGGAGATATATTTAATGATACATTAGGTGGTGGTTTCACAGAATTTGAAGAAGAAAATCCTGAAAATAGGAATAGAGGAGAAGACTTAAGAATTAAAATTAAATTAGATTTATGGGAAATTTATAAAGGCGTAAAAACAAAAGTAAAAGTTAAACGACTTAAATTTTACAAAAATTTAAACTTTAAAAGTTGTGATTATTGTGAAGGAACAGGCAATATTAATAAATATACTAGTACTTTTTTAGGTAGAATACAAACTAGTATAACTTGTAATCAATGTTTAGGGTTAGGTAAAATAATAAAAAATACTCCACTAGGCGTAAATAATCAAGGTCTAAAGAAAGTTGAAGAATTAATAAATATTAAAATTCCAGCTGGTGCAAGGAATAAAATGCACCTGAGAATATTAGGTAAAGGGAACGATCCAGTTTTTGGTATTGGTGTACCAGGTGATTTAATTGTTATAGTAGAAGAAATACCACATAAAAACTTAAATAGAGATGGGGATAATTTATCATATGATTTGTATTTATCAATCCCCAAAGCAATATTAGGAACATTTGAATATATCCCTACAATAACTGGGAAAGCCAGAGTGAAAATAGAACCAGGAATTCAACCAGGAAAAATTTTAAGATTAAAAGGAAAAGGACTACCAAAAATAAAAGGATTTGGAAGAGGAGACTTATTTGTCAATATAAATATTTGGATTCCTAAAAAAATAAATAGTGAACAACGACTTTTTTTAAAACAAATTAAAAATGATCCTAATTTTATACCAAAAACTAAAAATAATAAAGAGTATTTTTTTTGAGTAAAACGAGTAAAATAAAAGAAAAAATAAATGTTAAAGATTAAATATTAAATATGAAAAGAGTAATTGTTGGTTTATCTGGAGGCGTTGATTCAAGTGTTGCAGCCTTAATATTAAAGAAAAAGGGATACGAAGTAATAGGAATATATCTTAATTATAAAAATTCTTTCTGTGATTGGGAAGAAGAAAGTATATCAGCTCTTATGGTATCTCAACAGCTTGGGATACCATTTTATATATTTGATATAACTAATTATTATAAAAAACTAATTTTTGATTATACAATTAATGAATATATTGGTGGGAAAACCCCTAACCCCGATGTTTTATGTAATAATAAAATAAAATTCAATATTTTTATAAAAAAATCAGTAATTTTAAAAGCAGATTATATTGCTACGGGTCATTACGTAAGAAAAAAAAAAACATGTATAGCCGGAAAAACCATTTATAAACTATTTACTGCTTTAGATAATAAAAAAGATCAATCTTATTTTTTATGTAATTTAAATCAAAATCAAATAAAAAAATCATTATTTCCACTTGGCAAACTTAATAAAGAAAAGGTTAGAAAAATAGCCGAATATGCTAAATTAATTAATGCTAAAAGAAAAGATTCTCAAGGAATTTGTTTTTTAGGAAAAATTAATTTGGCTACAGTTATTAATAAAAAAATAAATAATAAATTAGGAAAAATTATAATTATAAATAAAAAATGTAAAGTTTATAAAAAAAAGATATTATATGGTTTATCTACTATTGAAAAATTATATATTTTATCACAAAAAATAAAATATAGACCTAAATACGGAAAAATAATAGGCTATCATAAAGGTGTATATTATTTTACAAAAGGACAAAGAAAGGGTCTCAAAATTGGAGGCTTAAGTAAACCAATATTTGTTATAGAGAAAGATTTAAAACAAAATATATTATATGTCGGACTAGGGAATAACCATCCTGGCTTATTTAATTCAGTAATTTTTATAAAAAAAGAAAATATTAATTGGATTTATAAAAAATATAAAAATTTAGTTGATAAAAACAATCCTTTTAAAGTAAAAACTAAGATACGATCAAGACAAAGCTTTCAAATGGCAAGTTTATATAATATTAAACAAGGGATATATATTTATTTTCATTCACCTCAACGAGCACTAACAGAAGGACAATATATAGTATTGTATTTTAGAAATGAATTAATTTGTTCTTGCTTGTATAGTTGATTAAGTTGAGATTTTAAATCGCCACTTAAAAGGATCATTGGATAAATTATGCTGTATATCTAAGATAGATTTTTTAAAAAAATAAGAAATTCTTTTTTTCTTATTTAAAGAAGGTAATATATAATTCCTGTTTTGTATACTAATTAATTTTAAAGGATTAATTATTACAGCAGTACCACTCCCAAATATTTCATTAACTAATTTTTTTTTTAAATAGTATTTTAATTCTTCAACAGTTAAGTATCTTTCCTCTACTTTAATTTTATTTCTTTTTGCTATATCTATAATACTTTTACGAGTTATTCCATTAAGAATTTTATCGTCAGCTGGTGCAGTAATAAGACAATTTTTAATATAAAAAAAAACATTCATAGTACCAGATTCTTCAATAATGGAATGTGTCCCTGAATCAGTCCATAAAATTTGATCATAACCTTCTTCTTTTGCTTTTTGAGTTGGAAAAAATGAAGTTGCATAGTTTCCTGCTGCTTTAATAAAGCCAATTCCACCATTAGAAGATCTACTGTATTTTTGTTCTATTTTAACTTTTAATGGTCTTGAATAATAATTATTTACAGGGGTACAAATAACTAAAAACATATAATTTGAACTTGGTTTGGCTGATAATAGACCATCTGTTGCTATCAGAAATGGTCTTATATATAATGAATATCCATATTTAATTGGAATCCAATCCTTATCCAATTTTAATAAATTAATTAATCCTTCAAAAAAGATATTATATGGAATAGTTGGCATTTGCAAACGTTTAGCCGAAATATTAAAACGATGAAAATTTTCTAAAGGTCTAAATAAAAAAACATTTTTTTCTTTATCTTTGAAGGCTTTCATCCCTTCAAAAATTGCTTGACCATAATGAAAAACTAAAGTAATTGGAGAAAAACTAAAATTACTAAATGGTTTTATTATAGCTTCATTCCAATTTTCATTTTTATATTCACAATATAATATATGATCAGAAAAATATTTCCCAAAAGGAATATCTATCTCCCAATTAATTTTATCTATACTAGATATTTTGCATTTTTCAATACGCATATAGTAACTTTCTTCTTCAGATTAATAGTTTCTTCCTATTCCTATTACTATTACTATTACTATTACTATTAAAGATTAAGATTTTTATTTCTTCTTAATCTTAATCTTAATGATTTTACAAATTATTAAATATGGAGATAAAATTTTACATAAAAAATGTAAAAAGATAAAAAAGAATATTTTATTCGAAGGTCTCTTTGAAAATATGTTTAATACATTACTTGAAAATATGTTTAATACATTACTTAAGTATAGAGGAGTAGGTTTATCTGCTCCTCAAATTGGGATTTCTTTGCGATTATTTATAATCAATTATTTTGATTCAAGAAAAAACATTTTTTTAAATACTAAAATTTTAAAACAATTTGGAGTTTATAAAGAGTATTGCGAAGGTTGTTTAAGTCTACCGAAAAGTTTTTATAGAATTAAAAGGAAAGAAATCCTTTTAATTGAATATTTTGATGAAAAGTGGATACGACATAATCTACTTATAAAAGGTTTTTTAGCTCGAGTTATTTTACATGAATATGATCATATAAATGGAAAACTTATAATTCTTTAATAATTTTATTAAATATATTATATTCATTAATAATAAGATTTGATATCGTTTTACGATTTAATTTTAAATTATTATTTTTTAATTTTTTAATAAAATTAGAATAATTTAAACCAAATTTTCGAACAGCAGTATTAATTCTAATAATCCATAGCTTTCTAAAATTACGTTTTTTTTGTTTTCTACCTATATATGAATAACACCTAGATTTTTCTACTGCATTTTTTGCAACAGTGTATAATTTACTTCTAGCACCATAAAAACCTTTTGCTAGTTTTAAAATCTTTTTCCTTTTTTTTTTAGCTGCAACTGAATTAACTGATCTTGGCATATATTATAATAATAATAATTTTTTTATTTTATTTTTTAGATAATTTTTGATTATCTCTAAATTAGATAATCTTCTTTTCCTTTTATTAGATTTTTTAGTTAATATATGATTTTTAAAAGCTTTTTTTCTTTTGAGTAAACCCTTACTGGTTATTTTAATTCTTTTTTTTAAACTTGATTTCCTTCTTAATTTCTTTTTTTTTATTTTCATTTAGTTTCCTTTAGTTTAGTTTCTGTACTTTAGTTGTAGTTGTATTTGTATGTGAAACTTTAGGTATTAATACTATAAACATTTTTTTTTCTTCTATTCTTGGTGGAATTTCTACTTTTGTAATATTACTAAGTAGTTCAATACATTTTAATAACATTTTTTCTCCTAAATATTTGTAAAATATCCCTTTCCCTTTAAAAAAAATATAAAATTTAACTTTATTATTAGATTTTAATATTTTTTTAGCATTTTCTATTTTAAACGATAAATCATGTATATTAGTCTGAGAAGTTAGTCTTATTTCTTTAGTCAAAATTACATTTTTTTTATATTTTTTTTTCATTTTTTTTAAGTTATATAAAAATTTACTAAAATTCATTGCTTTACAAATTGTCGGAGTAACTTTTGGATTAATTTCTACTAAATCTAGAGAAAGATCTTTGGCTATTTTTAAAGCTTGTTTTAATGGGTAAACTTTTGGTTTAATGTTTTTTCCAACTAATCTGACTACTTTTGATCTTATTTCAGAATTTATTTTATATTTTATTTTTTTTTTTATTCTCAAATTTTTTATTTTTCTTATTTTTCTTGATAAGATTAGTCTAGCTTTTAGCTGACGGGTTGTTTTTATTTAACCTCTTCATAATCTACATCTTGTACTTGTGAATCACTAGATTTTTTTTCTTTATTTATATTATCGGTTTCGTTTTTATTAAAAATTTCTTGTGAAGTTGCCCAAAATTTATTAATCTTCTCAACATATTTATCAATATCTATAAAGTTTTTATTACTTGTAGCTTTTTTTAATTTTAATAAATAAGTTTCTATATTTTTTAGTTTGTCAGGAGTTAATTGTTTTCCATATTCTTTAATATATTTCTCAGATTGAAAAATTAATGTATCCGCATAATTAATTTGATCGATTTCTTTTTTCAATTTTTCGTCTCTTTCATAATTTTTTTCGGCCTCTTTTTTCATTTTTTCTATATCTTCTTTGCTTAAACCAGAAGAAGCTTGAATTCTAATTCTTTGTTCTCTTCCAGTTCCTTTATCTTTAGCAGAAACATTTAAAATACCATTAGCATCTATATCAAAACATACTTCTATTTGTGGTATACCTCTAGGAGCTGGAGGAATGTCAACTAAATCAAATTGCCCAATTTCTTTATTATCTTTAAATAGTGGTCTTTCTCCTTGTCCCACTTTAACTGTTACAGCTGATTGGTTATCAATTGCTGTAGAAAATATCTCTGATTTTCTAGTTGGTATTGTAGTGTTAGATTCTATTAATTTAGTAAAAACACCTCCTAAGGTTTCTATTCCTAAAGACAATGGAGTTACATCTAATAATAAAACATCTTTTATATCACCTGCTAATACTCCACCTTGAATAGCAGCACCAATAGCTACGACTTCATCTGGATTAACACCTTTTGAAGGTACTCTTTGAAAAAATTTCTCTACTTCTTCTTGAATTTTTGGTATTCTAGTTGATCCCCCTACTAAAATAACTTCATTTATATCTTTTACTTTTAAATCTGCAGCTTTTAAAGCATCTTTACAAGGCAAAATAGATCTTTTAACTAATTGATCAGATAACTCTTCAAATTTTGCTCTAGTTAAGGTTTTAACTAAATGTTTTGGTCCAGTTGCTGTTGCAGTTATATAAGGTAAATTAATTTCTGTTTTAGTACTAGAAGAAAGTTCAATTTTGGATTTTTCTGCTGATTCTTTTAGTCTTTGATGTGCAATAGGATCATTCCCAAGATTTATTCCTTGTTCTGCTTTAAATTCTTTTATTAACCAATTGATTATAATTTTATCAAAATCATCTCCACCGAGATGAGTATCACCGTTTGTTGATAATACTTCAAAAACTCCATCTCCCAATTCAAGAATTGAAATGTCAAAAGTTCCACCACCTAAATCATAAACTACTATTTTTTTATTTTTATTCTTTTTATCTAAGCCATAAGCTAAAGCAGCTGCTGTTGGCTCATTGATTATTCGTTCTACTTCTAGTCCAGCAATTTCACCAGCCTCTTTAGTGGCTTGACGTTGGGAATCATTAAAATATGCTGGTACTGTAATTACTGCTTTAGTCACTTTATATCCTAAGTAATCTTCTGCAGTTTTTTTCATTTTTTGAAGTATCATTGCAGATATTTCTTGTGGAGAATATAATTTTTTCTCTATTTTTACTCTTGGAGTATCGTTTTCACCTTTAATAATTTCATAGGGTACATATTTTAATTCTTCAATTACTTCAGAATATTTTCTTCCCATAAAACGTTTAATAGAGAATATAGTATTTTTAGGATTAGTTACTGCTTGGCGTTTAGCTGGATCACCTATTTTCATTTCTCCTCCTTCTTCAATAAAGGCTATTATAGATGGAGTTGTACGTTTGCCTTCAGAATTTGGTATAACAGTTGGACCATTTACTTCAATAACTGAAACACAAGAATTAGTAGTACCTAAATCTATACCTATTATTTTATTCATGTTAAATTCAATTAATTTTTTAATTAATAGACTTAATTATATTATATATAATATAATATAATATAATATAATATAATATAATATAATATAATATAATATAATATAATATAATATAATATAATATAATTAATTATATAATTAATTATATAATTAATTATATATAATATTAAGATTAATATAATATAATATAATATAATATAATCGTATTTAAAAATCAAAATAAAATTATATCAGACAGTGAAAAAACCAATTAATTGGTATATTTTTAATGCCTTTAATAAAACTCTAGGACGTTTAGCATCTGTTATTGCTTGTAGCATCTGTTATTGCTTGTATAATTATTGGAAAACATCAAATTAATTTTTCTAAGTTGTGGAGATAAAGTTATTATTATTAACGCTAAACATATTCTTTTAGGGAGTAAAACAAATAATAAAACCTATATTAGTTATAGTGGATATCCAGGAGGTAAAAAAGTAAAGAAAGTATCTGAATTAATAAAAAAAAGACCAGAATTTCTAATTAGAAAAGCTGTATTAGGTATGTTACCTAAAAATTCTTTTAAAAAAAAAATAAAAAATTTATATATATTTCCTAATAATAGACATAATATTAAAAATGTTAGTAATGTTAAATATTTTTCTTAATGAAAAAATATATTTCTAATTCTATAGGTCGTAGAAAAACTTCAGTAGCAAGATTATATCTTAAACCAGGTACTGGTAAAATTATTATTAATAATAAAAACTATAGTACCTATGGTTTTAAGAATAAAATCTTTAAACCATTAGAACTAACTAATAATAATGGGAAATTTGATATTTATATTAATATATATGGGGGAGGAGTCACTAGTCAAGCTGAAGCTATAATCTTAGCTCTATCTAGAAGTTTATGTAAAATCCATAAATCTTCTAGAAAAATCTTAAAACTAAATAAATTACTTACTCGTGACTCTAGAATGGTAGAACGAAAAAAATATGGTAGAAAGAAATCTCGTAAGAATTTTCAATTTTCAAAAAGGTAATTTTTATGTATAAATTCAAATTCTCTAATTTCTTAAAAGCTGGAGTTCATTTTGGACATTCTATATCTAAATTGAATCCAAAAATGAAACCTTATATTTTAAGTAAAAATAAGGGGATACATATAATCGATCTTTATAAGACTATAAAAAAATTATGCTTATCTTGTAATTATTTAAAGAAAATAGCTACTTCAGGGAAGGTAGTTTTATTTGTTGGAACCAAAAGACAAGCTAAAAATATAATTGCTTATTATGCTCAAAAGATTAATATGCCTTATATTAATGAACGTTGGCTGGGTGGATTATTAACTAATTTTTCTACAATACAAAAATCAATTTCTAAAATGAATGTAATAGAAAAAAATAAGTCTTTAGGACTATATAACTTAATATCCAAAAAAGAAAGATTACTAATCTCACGAGTTCATAGTAAATTAAAAAAAAACTTAGGTACTGTTAGTCAACTCCAGGTTTTACCAGATTGTATCATTATTGTGGATATAAACAAAGAGAAACCAGCAGTTAATGAGGCCTTAAAATTAGGAATTCCAATAGTTGGAATAGCTGATACTAATTCTAACCCTGATCAAATTAATTTTCCTATTCCTGGTAATGATGATAATTCTAAGTCAATTAACCTAATTTTATATTATATAGCTAATGCTATCGAAATAGGAATAGATTTATACTTGAAAAATAAAAATAACAAATAATAAAACCTATATTACGTATTATGCAAAATCTTAAAAAGATTAAAAAGTTAAGATCTATTACTGGAGTCTCTATTATGGCTTGTCAAAAGGCAATTATTAAATCCAAAGGAAGACTAAATTTAGCGATTAATTTTTTGATTAATAATTCAAATAATATAAAAACAAATTCTTTAAAAGAAAGTTTTATAATATGCCGAAGAAATAAAAAGAAAAATAAAGCTGTAGGTATGCTAATAGCTACAGAAACTGATTTTGTAACTAAAAACGATATTTTTAAAAAATTAGCTAATATTATCTTGGATGTTGCATTATTTGCTAAAAAGAAACAAGATATACTAAAATATCAAATTCTGAATAAATTACCACTATTTAAAATAGTAAATTATTTCTCAAATAATATTTTTAATGAATATATTGAGTTAAAAACAATTGTTTTTATTGAAGCCCCTTTTGTTAATTTTTATATACATCATAGTTGTAATAAAGCAGCTTTAATTGGGTTCTCAAATTATATTCCAAATTTGGAACAAATCTCAAAAAATATAGCTATACAATTAGTATGTAATACTAATTATAATACGAGTTTTCCAAAATTATTATTATATAAAAATATAAAACTTGTTAATTATAAAGTCTTAAGTCTTTAAGAGAATGAATACCTGGAGTGGGATTTGAACCCACACAGCTTATTTAAAGCTACAGGATTTTAAGTCCTGCGTGTCTACCCATTCCACCATCCAGGCTCTAAGCGAAAAACGGGATTTGAACCCGCAACCCTTACCTTGGCAAGGTAATACTCTAACCAGTTGAGCTATTCTCGCACTTTTTTATTTATTTTTATTTTTATTTATTTTTATTTTTATTTATTTTTATTTTTTAATATATTTATATTTTTATTACTTTACTTTTTAAAAAATAATTTTATTTTTTTTAAACTTGTTATTAAAGAAGCTAGCGTAATCTTCTTAAGGTTTAATTTACAAAAGAAATTTTTTATTATTTTATAATTTATATAAATATTCATTTTTTCAAAACTTTTCATTTTTTCAAAGAAAATCAATATTTTTTTAGCTCTTTTTATTATGATATTAGGAATACCTGCAAGTTTAGCCACATTAATTCCGTAACTATTTTGGCAACCATATGGTAATAATTTTCTTGTATATATAAGAGTATTATTTATTTTTTTAACTGAAAGACTAAGATTTCTTATTCTCTTGTAATAAGAAATCATATTATTTAATTCATGATAATGAGTAGCAAATAATACCAAGGGTTTTTTAGGGTGATTATGCAAAAATTCTATTATTGCCCAAGCAATTGAAATCCCATCATAAGTACTAGTCCCTCTACCTATTTCATCTAGTAATATTAGACTTCTTTCTGAGATATTATTTAAAATGCTGGCAGTTTCATTCATTTCACGCATAAAGGTTGATTCTCCAATTGAAATATTATCTGATGCTCCTACTCTTATAAAAATTTGTTCTATTATTCCAATTTCAGCATATTTTGCAGGTATATAACTACCTAATTGAGCCATTATTATTATTATAGCTGTTTGACGTAAAATGGCAGATTTTCCAGCCATATTTGGACCAGTTATTATAAATATTTGTTTCTTTTCTCTTTTTATAAAAATGTCATTTGAAACATAAGTAAATTCATTAGAGTTGATTTTAAAATCAATTACAGGGTGTCTACCTCCTTTAATATAAATATTAAAACTTTTATTAAATTTAGGACATATATAATTATATTTTTGAGCACATTTTACTAGAGAAAGTATTACATCTATTTTGGCTATTAATTTGGAATTATGTTGATTATTGTATAATTTTTCTAATAAAAAATTAGTTATATCTTCTAATATCTTATTTTCTATTTTTCTTATATTTTCTTGAGCAATTTTTATTTTTAATTCATAATTTTTTAATTCTTCGGTTATATACCTTTCTACATTAGCTAAAATTTGTTTTCTTTTCCATTTTTTGGGAATTTTTATCTTAATTTTTTTTTTAATCTCTATATAATATCCAAAAATATTATTATAGTTTATTTTTAGATTTTTTATTCCTGTGTCTTTTCTTTCTCTTTCACAAATTTTTAAAATGGTTTTTTCACTATTAGTAACTACGTTTCTTAATTTATCTAATTCTTTGGAAATTCCATGTTTTATCACATTTCCTTTATTTAGATTCTTTGGAGCGTCTGCAAATAATACTTTTTCAAGGACTCGGTATATTTTATTACAATTTCGAATTTTCTTAGCAAGTTTTTTAAAACTTTTACTCTTTGAATCTAAAAGTATAGCTTTTATATCTATTATATTTTTTAATGTTTTTTTTAATATTAATAAATCATATGGAGTAGCTTTTAAGTTAACTATTTTGGCTGTTAATCTTTCTAAATCAGAAATTTGTTTTAGTTTTTTTCTTATTGGTTTTACTATTTTATTGTTTTTTAAAAATTCATATAATATTTTTTGTCTAGATTTAATCTTTTTTATATTTTTAAGTGGAAATCTTAACCATTTATTTATTAATCTACTCCCCATTGGAGTATAGGTAAAATCTAAAATTTTTAATAGTGTTACTGCATCTTCATTTTTAGATGTAAGGATTTCTAAATTGTCGAAAGAAAAATTATCTATGTTAAGATATTTCTCTAAATCAATTCTTTTAATCGAATTAATATGGTTAATTTTGTAATTACATATATTACATACATAATCCAAAATGGCACCTGCTGAAGTAATACCCAAAAAAAGCTTTTGAATATTAAATCCCTTTAAGGAATTAGTTTGGAAATGTTGAATTAAATTTTTGTAAGCAGAATTAAAAGAAAAAAAACAATCTTCTAAGCTCTGTAACTGTATATTATTGTTTAATATATATTTTATATAATTTTTTTTCTTTTTGGGATAAATTATCTCTTTAGGTAATAATTTGTTAATAATTTGATTAATGTAATTTTGGCAGCCTTCTCCAACTAAAAATTCTCCAGTTGAAATATCTAAAAAAGATATTCCAATTATTTTGGAATTTTTTTTATAGTATATAGCACATAAAAAATTATTTGTTTTAGCATCTAAAACTTCACTATTAGTTACTACTCCCGGTGTAATAATTTCTGTTACTCCTCTTTTTAAAATTACTTTATTTTCTTTTTCTTTTTTTTCTAGTTCATCACAAATAGCTATTTTAAAACCTGCTTTTATTAATTTTGGTAAATAATTATTTATAGAATGGTGAGGAAAACCGGCTAATTCAGTAGCAGATTTTTTATGACGTTTACTTAAAACTATATTTAATACTTTAGAACACTTGATAGCATCTTTTCCAAAGATTTCATAAAAATCTCCAACTTTAAATAAGACAATACTATTAGGGAATTTCTTTTTTATTTCATTATATTGTTTCATTAAAGGAGTAATGGCTTTCAATTTCTTATAAAATCATTTTATTTATTACTTTTTTAGTAATTTTAATTGTTTTATTTTTTAAACCTTCTAAATAAAATGTATATTTATTAAATATCTTTTCACATATATAATATAAGCCTCTAGCCCCAATCTTTAATTTAATTGCCTTCTTAATTATTGAATTAGTAGCATTTTTCGTAAATATAAAATCCATCTTATCAAATTTAAACAGATTTTTATATTGTTTTAATATAGAATTTTTAGGTGAAAATAAAATTTGCTTATATTCTTTCTTAGTAAAATTATGTAAATGACATATTATAGGGAATCTCCCTATTAATTCTGGAATAAAACCAAAATTAATTAAATCTTCTGATTTTAATTTATTAAATATATCTTTTTTTTTAGTTTGTCTTTTATTTTTAAATCCAATTTGAGAAAAATTTAATCGGTTATAGATTATTTGTTCTAATCCTGCAAATGTCCCACCAGATATAAAAAGTATATTTTTGGTATTTATAGATACTATCTGTTTTTCAGGATGTTTTCGACCAATTTGTGTTGAAATATTAACCTGTGAACCTTCTAAAATTTTAAGTAAAGCTTGTTGAACTCCTTCACCTGAAACATCTCTTGTAATTGAAGGATTATTAAGGTTTTTTTTAGAAATTTTATCTATTTCATCTATAAAAATTATACCTTTTTCAGCTAAATTTAAATCATAATTAGCTTTTTGCAATAATATAGCTAATATACTTTCTACATCATCTCCAACATAACCTGCTTCCGTCAATGAAGTAGCATCAACTATTGCTAAAGGCAGATTTAAAAATCTAGAAAGGCTTTTAGCAAAAAGAGTTTTTCCTGTACCTGTATTTCCTATTATTAATAGGTTAGATTTATTAATCTCTATTTTATTTT
>NZ_CP094965.1:72500-156326 GCF_022985615.1 Candidatus Karelsulcia muelleri
GGTTCATTATGCAAAAGGCACGACGTTACTTTTTAATAAAAAGCTCCGTCTGCTTGTAGGCGAATGGTTTCAGGATCTATTTCACTCTTCTTTTAGAAGTTCTTTTCACCTTTCCCTCACGGTACTTGTTCACTATCGGTCTCTGAGAAGTATTTAGCCTTGCCAGATGGTCCTGGCTGATTCAGACAGAATTTCACGTGTTCCATCTTACTTAGGATACTAATAGATATCTATTCCTATTTCGTAGACAGGACTTTCACCTTCTTGGGTTAATTTTTCCAAATTATTCTACTATAGAATAGTCTACCAGATTTTAGTCCTACAACCCCATTCACATATATGTAAATGGTTTAGGCTTTTCCAATTTCGCTCACCACTACTTTCGGAATCACTATTGTTTTCTTTTCCTCCAGGTACTAAGATGTTTCAGTTCCCCAGGTTTATGCTCTTTTAAAAGATGCTAATGTTAAATATTAGCAGGTTACCCCATTAGGACATTTACGGATCTATTTCTTTTTAGCAAATCACCGTAACTTTTCGTTGCTATTCACGTCCTTCATCCTCTCTCAGAGCCTAGGCATCCACCAAACGCCCTTAAGTTACTTATTAAATAAAATGAAATTATATTAAATTTATTGGAGGATATCGGTTTCGAACCGATGACCTACTGCTTGCAAAGCAATGGCTCTAACCAACTGAGCTAATCCCCCTTATTAGTCCTGCGTGGATTTGAACCCCGGACCTCTACATTATCAGTGTAGTGCTCTAACCAAACTGAGCTACAAGACTTTACAAGACTTATCTTATTAAATCAAATATATCTTAAATGTTCCAGCCGCACCTTCCGGTACGGCTACCTTGTTACGACTTAGCCCCAGTCATTGACTTTACCCTTGGCAGATTCTTTTACGTCACTGACTTCAGGTACTTCCAACTTCCATGGCTTGACGGGCGGTGTGTACAAGGCCCGGGAACGTATTCACCGCACCATGGCTGATATGCGATTACTAGCGATTCCAGCTTCATAGAGTCGAGTTGCAGACTCTAATCCGAACTGAGATCAGGTTTGGAGATTTGCTTATGGTTACCCATTTGCTACTCTTTGTCCTGACCATTGTAGCACGTGTGTGGCCCAAGACATTAGGGCCGTGATGATTTGACGTCATCCCCACCTTCCTCTCAGCTTGCGCTGGCAGTTTTATTAGAGTTCCCGGCTAAACCGATGGTAACTAATAATGGGGGTTACGCTCGTTGAAGGACTTAACCTTACACCTCACGGCACGAGCTGACGACAACCATGCAGCACCTTGTACTCCGTCCTAAGACTAAACTATTTCTAGTTTATTCGTAGTACATTTAAGTCTTGGTAAGGTTCTTCGCGTATTTTCGAATTAAACCACATGCTCCACCGATTGTGCGGGCCCCCGTCAATTCCTTTGAGTTTCAATCTTGCGATCGTACTTCTCAGGTGGATCACTTATCACTTTAGCTTAACCACTGAATCTTTTTCTATTTCTATCCAACAGTTAGTGATCATAGTTTACTGCGTGGACTACCAGGGTATCTAATCCTGTTCGCTACCCACGCCTTCGTGCCTCAGTGTCAGTTGAGATCTAGTAACCTGCTTTCGCTATCGGTGTTCTGTGTGATATCTATGCATTTCACCGCTACACCACACATTCCAGTTACTCCTACCTCACTCTAGTTTTACAGTATCAGTAGCAGTTTGACAGTTAAGCTGTCAGATTTCACTACTGACTTAAAAAACAACCTACGCACCCTTTAAACCCAATAATTCCGGATAACGCTCGTATCCTCTGTCTTACCGAGGCTTCTGGCACAGAGTTTGCCGATACTTATTCGTATATTACCTTCAATTATTTCTACAAGTAGAATTTTTTATTCATATACAAAAGCAGTTTACAACCTTTCTGGCCTTCTTCCTGCACGCGACGTAACTGGTTCAGAGTTGCCTCCATTGACCAATATTCCTCACTGCTGCCTTCCGTAGAAGTTTGGTCCGTGTCTCAGTACCAATGTGGAGGTACACCCTCTCAGGTCCCCTACTGATCATTGCCTTGGTGAGCCTTTACCACACCAACTAGCTAATCAGACATATGCCCATTTCATGCCGTTAATACTTTAACAAGTTTTCTTCTTAAAAACTTGTATTATGAGGTATTACTTCAAGTTTCCTTGAACTATTCCTCTGCATAATGTAGGTTACATATGTTTTACTCACCCGTTTGCCGGTCGCCAACAAAATAAGTCCCCTTATTTCTTGCTGCCCCTCGACTTGCATGTGTTAAGTTCGTTGCTAGCGTTTATCCTGAGCCAGGATCAAACTCTTCGTAGTTGTTAACTTATTATTCTTTTCTTTTTTTCTTATTAGTTATTTTTATATTTAAAAATAACTTTCGTTTTTAACAATGAAAAAAGTAGGGAAAAAAGAAGTAGGGAAAAAAGTAGTAGTTAACGTTAACAAAAAAGTAGTTAAAAAAGTAACGAATCCGAATCCAAATCAAAAAAAACTATACTTAACGAATCCAAATCAAAAAAAACTATACTTAACGAATCCAAATCAAAAAAAACTATACTTAAAAAAACTATACTTAAAAAAACTATACTTAAAGAATCCTTATGCTACTTCTAGTTCTATTTCTAATTCTTCTTCTATTTCTAGTTCTAATTCTTCTTCTATTTCTAGTTCTAATTCTTCTCCTTCTATTTCTAGTTCTAATTCTTCTTCTTCTATTTCTAGTTCTAATTCTTCTTCTTCTATTTCTAGTTCTAATTCTTATAAGTCTAAGTCTAAGTCTTCTAATAAGTCTAAGTCTAAGTCTTCTAATAAGTCTAAGTCTAAGTCTTCTAATAAGTCTAAGTCTAAGTCTTCTAATAAGTCTAAGTCTAAGAAGTCTAGGAAAAAAGATAGCTATAATATATCAAAACATATTTTAATTAATTTTAAAACTTCTGATTTTAATTTTACAGTCCCTAAAAAACTAATTCCTAATAAACCTAGAATTGATAATGAGAAAGTACGACTTATGGTTTTAAATCGAGATAATATGTCTATTGATCACCAATATATATATAATTTTAATAATTATTTTTTTAATGGCGATACTCTAGTATTTAATAATACCAAAATGTATAAATCTATATTATATGGTAAAAAAGAAAAAACTGGTGACAATATTCAAGTCTATTTACTTAGAGAAGTGAACAAAAAAGAAAAATCTTGGGAAGTTCTTGTTCAACCAGCACGTAAAATTAGAATTGGAAATAGACTGTTTTTTTTAGATGAAAATAATGAAAAAATGCTTGCAGTAGTACATGATAATACTATCTCTAAAGGACGAATATTAAAATTTAATAGTGACTTACCTAATAAAGAATTTAAAAGAAAGATTAATCATTTAGGAAAAATACAATCTGATATATATACAGATTTTAAAAATTCTTTTCTTGATCTTTCCAAGATGCAAACTATCTATGCTAAAAAAGCCGGTTCAACCTCACCTCATTTTCCTGGTTTACATTTTTCTAAATTATTATTAAAAAAACTGGAATTACAAGGAGTAAATTTTTCTTATATTACTTTACACTTAGGTACTAATACTTATGAAAAAATACTTGTTGAAGACCTTCAAAAACATAGAATGAAAGAAGAATATTTTAATATTCCTATAAAGGCTTGTAAACTTATTAATTCTAGTCTAAAATCGCAAAAAAAAGTTTGTGCAGTTGGTACTAGTACTTTACGAGCCTTAGAAAGTTCTGTTTCTACATATAATACTTTGAATCCTAATAAAAAATGGACTAATAAATTTATTTATCCTTATTATAAATTTAATATAGTTAATTCTATACTAACTAATTTCCATCCACCAAAATCTACCTTAATTCCTTTATTATCTGCTTTTACTGGATATGAATTTTTAATGAAGGCATATGATATAGCAATTAAGGAAAAATATAAATTTTATAATTTTGGAGATGCTATGTTAATTCTTTAAAAAGAAATTATTTTAAATTAATGAATTCTCTTATTTATCGAGAAAAAAAAATTTTACATATTTTTTCTACTCTAAAAAGTAAAAATAATATTTATAAATATTTAATCTACGTTGGAAAAAAAATAAATTATTCTCCTTTTTTTCTTAATAAGAATAATCTTTTGAGGGGTTGTCAAACTAAAATCTGGTTATTTTTTTTTTATAAAACAAAATATATATTTATTTTGTCATATAGTGATTCTATTATAATTAGAGCTTTAACTTTCTTTTTAACAAAAATTTATAGTAATAATTTACCTATTAATATTATTAATTATAGATCTTTTTTATTTAAAAATAAAATTTTAAAATCTTTTTTTTCCAATAAGAGAAATAACGCTCTTAAAATTATATTAAACCATATTAGGTATCAAGCTGTTAAATATCTAATATAAATGGCTTTTATTTTGATAATTGAAACTTCTACTACAATTTGTTCTATCTCTTTAAGCTATAAAAATATTTTATTAAAAAATATTAATTTTTATAATTTATATTTCCAACATATTAATATATTACATTTATTTATAATAAAAATATTAAAAATTTGTAATTTCGAGTTTATTTTTTTAGACTCTATTGCTTTTAATAATGGTCCAGGTTCATATACTAGTTTAAAAATTTGTTTAGCAGCAGCAAAAGGGATTTCTTATGCTCTTAATATTCCTCTAATATCTTTTAATTTTAAGCCTTCTTTAAAAGAAGAATCTAATAATTTCTTTCTTCTTATAAAAGATAAATATTCTCAATATAATATTCTTTACTTTGGAAAAAAAATATTTTTTAATATTAATAAGTATCATTTCTTTCAATTAATAAAGAAAAATCTAATTAAAACCTTTTTTTTATATACTAGATATGATTTATATTTAGAGTTATCTAATATTCTTAAATTAAATAAAATTAAGTATTATTTTATTAATAGTAAATATTTTATTAATATAGTTTATTCAAAATATAAAAACAATCTCTTTTTTAAAGAGAAAGATAAATTATATCTAAAATATAATTATATATAATTATATCTAAAATATAATTATATATAATTATATAATAGTTGCCGGAATAGCTCAGTAGGTTAGAGCACGTGATTTGTAATCTCGGAGTCAAGGGTTCGAATCCCTTTTCCGGCTCCAAACAGGGGTGATACTCAAGTGGACAACGAGATCAGACTGTAAATCTGCTGGATTATCCTTCGTAGGTTCGAATCCTACTCACCCCATTTTAAAAGCGGGAATAACTTAGTAGGTAGAGTATCAGCCTTCCAAGCTGAAAGCACGGGTTCAAATCCCGTTTTCCGCTTGTATTAAGCCAATGTAACTTAATTGGTAGAGTACTTTCTTGGTATGAAAGTAGAAACGGGTTCAATTCCCGTCATTGGCTATTAAAGTTAAAGTTAAATTTAATGGCAAAAGAAATATTTAAACGTGAAAAACCACATTTAAATATCGGAACTATTGGGCATGTAGATCATGGCAAAACTACCCTAACCGCAGCTATAACTAAGGTTTTATCCAAAAAAGGTTTAGCACAAGCCAAGGATTTTAGTGCTATAGATAATGCACCCGAAGAAAAAGAAAGAGGAATAACAATTAATACTTCACATGTCGAATATGAAACTACTTTAAGACATTATGCTCACGTAGATTGTCCAGGTCATGCAGATTATATTAAAAATATGGTAACAGGTGCAGCTCAAATGGATGGTGCCATATTAGTAATATCAGCAACAGATGGTCCAATGCCACAAACTAGAGAACATATCTTATTAGCTAGACAAGTTGGCGTACCTAATCTAGTAGTATTTTTAAATAAAATAGAAATGGTTGAAGATAAAGAACTAGTTGAATTAGTAGAATTAGAAATAAGAGAATTATTATCTAAATATGAATATGATGGTAAAAATATTCCAATTATAACTGGATCGGCTTTAGGTGCATTAAATGGAATTAAAAAATGGGAAATTAAAATTGAAGAATTAATGAATGCAGTAGATAAACATATAAAGCTTCCAAAAAGACAAATAGAAAAAGACTTTTTAATGCCTGTTGAAGATGTTTTCACAATAACAGGAAGAGGAACAGTTGCAACTGGACGAATAGAATCTGGTATAATTAAAACTGGTGATTCCGTTGAAATTATTGGTTTTAGTGAAAATAAAATAAATAGTATAGTAACAGGAGTAGAAATGTTTAGAAAAATTTTAGACAAAGGAGAAGCAGGAGATAATGTAGGCCTTTTGTTAAGAAGTATAGAAAAAAAAGATATAAGAAGAGGAATGGTAATTGCAAAACCTGGTACAGTATCAATACATAGAAAATTTAGAGCTGAGATATATATTCTAAAAAAAGAAGAAGGAGGTAGACATACCCCATTCTATAACAATTATAAACCTCAATTTTATTTAAGAACTACTGATGTTACTGGGAAAATACAATTTTTAAATAAAATAGAAATGGTAATGCCTGGAGATAATCTAACCTTAGAAGTAGAATTACTACAACCAGTAGCCTTAAATGAAGGTTTAAAATTTGCCATTCGAGAAGGAGGTCATACAGTAGGTGCTGGAAAAATTACTAAAATCTTAGAATAACAAACCAAATAAACGGGTGTAGCTCAATTGGTAAGAGCATCGGTCTCCAAAACCGAAGGTCGTAAGTTCAAATCTTACCATCCGTGATAAAAACAAAAAAATGAAAAAAAAACCGATTAAAATTATTAAATTAAATATAAAAGGAGGTCTAGCCAATCCATCACCCCCAATAGGTCCAATATTAGGAGCTGCAGGAATAAATATTATGGACTTTTGTAAAAAGTATAATAAAAAAACTTTAAATCAAATTGGTAAATTAATACCAGTAGTGATCAAAATAAATGAAGATAAATCTTTTAAAATAAATATCAAAAAACCCCCAACATCTTATTTATTATTAGAATCCTTAAATCTTAACAAAGGTTCAAACGAATCCAAAAAAAAACAAATAGGAGTTCTTTCTACTAAAATTATAAAAAATATAGCCAAAGAAAAGATAAAAGATATGAATTGTTTCAAATTAGAATCTGCCATTAATATGGTAATAGGTACTGCTAAAACTTTAGGAATAGAAATAAAAGATGAAGAATAAAACGATAAAAAAAGCTTTATATAAAATTAAAAAAAATAATAAAAAAAATATCAATTTCTCAATTGATATTGATATAATCTTAAATATAGATTATAAAAATCAAAATCTTCCTATAAGAGAAGCCATTCCTTTACCCTATGGAAATGGGAAGAAATATAAAATATTAGCTTTAATTGAAAAAGAAAAAAGAAAAGAATTATATAATATCAAAGAAAAAAATCTTAAAATTGGATATAAGAAATATATAGAGAAAATAAAAACAAAATTTATTAAATTTGATATCATAATAGCTACTCCCAAAACAATGCAACTTGTTAGTCAATTAGGGAAGATTTTAGGTCCTAAAGGACTAATGCCCAATCCAGTTTTAGGTACTGTAACTAATTCCCCACAAAAGATTATTAATGAAATTATAAATGGTAAAATCTTCTTAAAATCAGATAGATATGGTATTATTCATTCTTCTATTGGTAGAATAAATTTTCATAATCAACAGCTTATAAGTAATATCCAATTTTTAATTAACTATTTAAAACGTAAAAAAAATAATACCTTAAAAGGTGAATTAATTAAAAAAATATACTTATCAAGTACAATGGGTACTAGTTATTTAATATATTAAATATTAACTTATATTAAGAATTAATAATGAAAAAAAATAATAAAAAAAAAATTATTCTTTATTTCAGGGATCTATTGTTAAACCAATCCTTAAATTTTTACTTTATAAATATAAAAGGATTAAAGGCTTCACAACAAGCTTATTTAAGAAAAAAAAGTAAGAAAAACAAAATAAAAATTAAAGTTATAACAAATACTTTATTAAAAAAAAGCATAGAACTTACCAACAATTCTAATATTCTTGATATTATTCCTTTTCTAAGACAAAATACTACTTTAATGTGGTCTCAATTTAATAAAGCTCCAGCAGAATTATTATTAAAATTTATAAAAAAAGAGAAATTATCTATAAAAAAAATATTTAAGTTAGCATTATCAGAAAATAATTTATATTTTGGTGAAAAATCACTTAAATATTTAAGAAATGTTAAATCTAAAAAAGAATTATTAACTATTTTAATAAAAAATATTAAAATTTTAATATCAAAAAATTTGATATATTTAAATAAAATCTCAATATTAATATTCAGATTAAAACTGAATAAAGTTTCTCAAAATGATTCTCAAAATGAAAACTAAAGACTTAGCAAAAGAATTAGTAAAATTAACAGTCTTAGAAATCAATGATTTATCTAAGATTCTTAAAGAAAAATATGGAATAGAAGAATTTCCAGTACATAATACACAAATAAATAATAAAAAAAAGGAAAAAAAAGAAATAAAAAAGAAAATCTTTGATTTATATCTTAAATCAAGTGGAAAGTCTAAATTAGCTACTATAAAACTAATAAAAAATATAACTGGAAAAGGCTTAAAAGAATCCAAAGATATAGTAGATAGTGCTCCAAGTCTCATAAAAAATAATTTAAACAAAACAGAAGCTGATTTATTAATAAAAGAATTTGACCAAATAGGGGCTATAGCTGAATTAAAATAATTAATATGACTAATTTTAGTAAAATAATATCTTTTGAAAAAATTAAAAAAAGAATTAGTTATCCAGATTTTTTAAATATCCAAATATCATCATTTAAAAAATTTATATCTTATGATTATAAAAAAAAAACACAGAAATATAAAAATGATGGCTTAACTAGAATATTTAAGGAATATTTGACAATTAAAAATTATAAAAACCATCTTAATTTTTCCTTTCAAGGTTATTATTTATCAACACCTATACACTCTCCCGAATATTGTTTAGAACGTGGTTTAACTTATAGTATACCATTAAAAGCTAAATTTAAATTATTTTTTTACCAAAAATTATATAATAAAAAAATTACCAAAACATTTTTTCTATGTAATATTCCTTACATGACCCCAAACGGGTCATTTATTTTTAATGGTTACGAAAGAGTAATAGTCGCTCAAATTATTAAAGCTCCAGGGGTTTTCTTTGGTGAATCTTCACTTCTTAACGGATCTAAATATTATTATGGAAAAATAATACCTCAAAAAGGGATTTGGATTGAAATTACTGCAGATAATAAGGATTTATTAAATGTGATTTTAGATGTAAAAAAAAAATTTTACTTAACTACATTTTTAAGAGCTATAGGATATAGTCATGATGAAGATCTTTTAAATTTATTTAAATTATCTAAAACTATTTTTTTAAAAAAAGAAAATGAAAAATACCTTCTTGGTAAAATATTAGCTGGTAAAGTATTAACCTTTTGGTTTGAAGATTTCGTTGATGAAAAATCAGGAGAAATTTTAACTTTAGAAAGAAATTCTCTAATTTTAGATAGAAATACTATAATTACTAAAAAAACAATTAACAAATTAAAAAAAAACAAACTTACAAAAGTTTTAATAAAACAAAAACAAGATTATACAAATGAATATTCACTTATATATAATACTTTAAAAAGAGATCCAACTAACTCACAAGAAGAAGCCTTAGTATATATATTCCAGCAATTAAAAAATAAAAATCCTAGAGATAAATTGTCAATCGAAAAACTAATTACTGAATTAATATTTTCTATTAAATATTTTTCCCTTAGCCAATTCGGTAGAATGAAATTAAATAAATTACATGTTTCTCCTAAAAAAATCTTAACACTCACACTCACATACGAAGATATATTAGCTGTAATTGAAAATTTAGTTGCATTATATAATTCCAAAAAAGGAATAGATGAATTAGAACATTTATCTAATAAAATTGTTAATACAATTGAGGAACAACTATACGCACAATATTCATTAGGTATATCGAAAATATTAGCTTATTTAAAAGAAAAATTAAAACAAAATATAAAAAAAAATGCGAATATAAAGACAAAAAATGTTAATCCCAAAAAATTAATCCAAGCAAAATATTTAAACAATGTATTAAATACATATTTTGGAACTAATCCATTATCACAATTTATGGATCAAATGAATCCATTATCCGAACTAACACATAAAAGAAGATTGTCATATCTAGGTACTGGTGGACTTTCTAGAGAAAGGGCTGGGTACGAAATAAGAGATATTAATTATTCTTATTATGGGAGATTATGTCCAATAGAAACCCCTGAAGGTCCCAATATAGGACTTATATCATCTTTATGTGTATTTGGAAAGGTAAATTCAATGGGTAATTTAATTACTCCTTATTTTAAAATAAAAAAAGGTAAAATAATTAATAAATTAATTTATCTAAGTAGTGATGAAGAAATGGGAAAAAATATATGCCAATTATACAAAAACCATTTTTTTTATTCATCAAAAAATAAAATTTGTAGAATCAATTCAGATTATCAAATGATAAATAATGAAAACATAGATTTTATGGATGTAGCCTGTAATCAAATGGCATCTATATCAGTATCTTTAATCCCTTATTTAGAACATGATGATGCAAATAGGGCCTTAATGGGATCAAATATGATGAGACAAGCAGTTCCATTATTAAATCCAGATCTTCCTATTGTTTACACTGGAATGGAAAAAGATATGATTAAATATACTAGAAATATAATATATTCCAAAAGTAATGGGATAGTGAAATATGTGGATAGTAAAAAAATAATTATACAAAATAGTAAAAAGAAATTATTTAAAAATAATATAATAATACACTACCTACCAAAATTTAAAACTACTAATCAAAATACTTGTTTTACATTAAATCCAATAGTAAAAATTGGTGATAAGATAAAAAAAGGACAAGTTATTAGTGAAGGCTTTGCTACTAAAAAAGGAGAATTAGCACTAGGAAAAAATATAAAAGTAGCCTTTATGCCATTTAAAGGATATAATTTTGAAGATGCTATTGTGGTTTCAGAAAAAATAATAAAACAAGATTACTTTACCTCAATAAAAATTCTCAAATTAACAATAGAAGCACGAAAAACCAAATCAAGTAAAGATAAATTTACCAATCAAATACCAAATCTATCTAAAAAAGAAATAAAAACTTTAGATAAAAAAGGAATAGTAAAAATTGGAACTTTTATAACCCCCGGAAGAATAATAGTAGGAAAAATTTCTCAAAATACTGATCCTCAAATAAAACCAGAAAAAAAATTATTAACAGCAATATTAGGAGAAAAAAACTTTAATATAAAAGATAGATCTGTAAGAGCTGGTCCATCTATTAAAGGAATAGTAATAAGAAGATCTATATTTAAAAAAGATAAAAAAAATCATCAAACTATATTCTCTTTTAAAAAGAATAAAAGGAGATTATACTTAAAAAACCAAATCAAGTATATAAAAAATCTTTTAAAAAAGAAGGTAAAGATAATAAAAAGAAAGATAATAAAAATAATAAGAATACCGAAATTGAGAATAAGAATTTTAAAAAATGTTTTAAATGATTTTAAAAAAGAAAAAAGAAGATTAAAAAATCTTTATTTACAAATGAAAAAAAATATAATTAGTGGAGATCCAATTCCACATGGAGTCTATAAATTAGTAAAACTTTATATAGCTGAGAAAAGAAACTTAAAAGTAGGAGATAAAATGTCAGGTAGACATGGCAATAAAGGAGTAGTAGCTAAAATAGCAAAAGAAGAAGATATGCCCTATTTAGCCGATGGATCAATTATTGATATGGTATTAAATCCTCTTGGAGTACCCTCAAGAATGAATTTGGGGCAAATATATGAAAGCATAACAGGAGATATAGGTTATAAACTAAAAAAAAGATTCAAAACTCCTATTTTTAATGGTGGAACAATGAAAGAATTATTAAAATACGGAAAAAAAGCTAAAATTCCTAAATTAGGTAAAACTTATTTATATAATGGAGAAACTGGAGAAAAATTTAAAAACCCATCTACAGTTGGTATATTATATATGTTAAAATTAGGACATATGGTAGATGATAAATTACATGCACGTTCTATTGGTCCTTATTCATTAATCACTCAACAACCTTTAGGTGGAAAATCACAAGATGGTGGACAACGTTTTGGGGAAATGGAAGTATGGGCTTTAGAAGCTTTTGGAGCTTCCAATATATTACAAGAATTACTTACTATTAAATCAGATGATATAAAAGGTAGAATCAAAACCTATGAATCAATAGTAAAAGGTTTAAAACTACCTAAACCAAAGACTCCAGCAGCTCTAAGTGTTTTAAAAAATGAACTAAAAGGATTATGTATAAATTTAAAGCTAACTAAATAAATGATAAAAAAAGTATCAATTGCTATAGCTTCTCCCGAAGAAATATTAAAAGAATCTTATGGTGAAGTAGTAAAAGCAGAAACCATAAATTACAGAACTTACAGACCTGAACCTGATGGATTATTTTGTGAAAGAATATTTGGTCCAACAAAGAATTATGAATGTTATTGTGGGAAATATAAAAAGAAACGCTATAAAGGTGTAGTTTGTAATACATGTGGAGTAAAAATAACAAATAACAAAGTACGTAGAGAGAGATTAGGTCATATATCATTAGTGTCACCAATAATCCATATATGGTTTTTTAGATGTTTTCCTAAGTTGGCTAACTTACTCAATTGGCAAACTGACGAAGTGGAAAAAGTTATTTATTCAGAAAAATATGTATTACTTGATAAAGGGGATTTAGAGGATCAATTATTTTTTATTAAAAATTTTGATTTTATTGGATATCGTATTTACAATAAAATTAGAAAAATTATTAAAAAAAAAAAACCAAATCAAACCCCTATTATAAAAACTGGGGCTCAAGCTTTTGAAAAAATATTTAAAATTATTAATATCAAACAATTAAAAATAGATCTAAATGAAGAAAATAAAATTTTAAGATCAACTTTTAAAAAAAAAAATATTAAATATCAATTAAAAACTCTTAGTGATTTTATAAAAGGTAAAAAATCATATAAAAATATAATACTAAAAATTATACCAGTTATCCCTCCAGATATTAGACCTTTAGTACAACTTGATAATGGAAAATTTGCGACTTCTGATTTGAATGAATTATACAGAAGACTAATTATAAGAAATAATCGATTAAAAAAATTTCTTACAATACGAGTACCACAAATTATAATTCGTAATGAAAGACGATTATTGCAAGAATCGGTAGATTCATTGTTTGATAATTCAAAAAAAATAATTCCTTTAAAAACTGAAAATAATAGAGTAATTAAATCATTATCAGATACTTTAAAAGGAAAATTAGGAAGATTTAGGTTTAATTTATTAGGAAAAAGAGTAGATTATTCAGGGAGATCAGTAATTATATCTGGACCAAAATTAAAATTATATGAATGTGGATTACCTAGAGAAATGTTAATAGAATTATTTAGGCCATATTTATTAAAAACCATTATAGAAATTGGAAAAAAAAATGGAGAAAACAAAAATTTAAAAGAGGCACAAGAAATAATAATTAAAAACAAAATACAAACCTATAAATTATTAAATAAATTAATATACAAATATCCGATATTATTAAATCGAGCACCTACTTTGCATAAATTAGGAATTCAAGCCTTTTATCCCAAAATAAATAATGTAAAGGCTATCGAATTACACCCCTTAGTCTGTGCTGGATTTAATGCTGACTTTGATGGAGATCAAATGGCTGTTCATATTCCACTATCAAAAAAAGCAATTTTAGAAGCGAAAATCCTTCTATTCCCGAGCCATAATATATTAAATCCAGCTAATGGAAATGCTATATTAGTCCCATCACAAGATATGCTTTTAGGTTTGTATTACTTAACTAATGAAGTTAAAAAAAAAAATAGAAATATAATTTTATTTTCAAGTTCTAAAGAGGTTCAAATAGCTTATAATAATAATATAGTAGATATACATAGTAAAATCTTATTAAGGCTTAAAAAGAAAATAATATCCACTACAGTAGGTCGAGTATTATTTAACCTACTACTACCTAAAAAAGTAGGTTATTATAATAAAATAATAACCAAAACATCATTATCCAAAATCATAAAAAAAATTTTATTAAAAACCAATAATTATGAAACGATAAAATTTCTTGATAAAATCAAAGAAATTGGTTTTGGAATATCCTTTAAAGCTGGAATATCATTTAATTTAGAGGACTTAATAATTCCAGATATAAAAAAAAATATTTTAAAAAAGGCTATTAAAAAAAATAAAATTATTAATAATAAAAGTGAGGATAATAATATTAGATACAAAAAAAATATTAATTTTTGGAGTTTAATAAATAATAAAATAACTAAAGAAATAATAAATTACTTAAAAAATAGTCAAAATGGCTTAAATCCGATTTACATGATGCTAAATTCAGGAGCAAGAAGTTCAATCGAACAAATAAGACAAATAACAGGAATGAGAGGTTTAATGGCAAAACCTCAAAAAAATATAGATGAAGGCAAAAATATAATTGAAAATCCAATATATTCCAATTTTCTAGAAGGTTTATCTAATTTTGAATATTTTATATCCACACATGGTGCTAGAAAAGGATTAGCTGATACAGCCTTAAAAACAGCGGATGCTGGATATCTTACAAGGAGATTAGTAGATGTAGCACAAAATGTAATAATAAAAGAAGATGATTGTAAAACTTTGTTAGGAATATATGTTACACCATTAATAATAAATAATAAAATAGTAGTAAAATTAGAGAAAAGATGTTTAGGAAGAATTTCTTTACAAAACATATATGATAAGAAAAAAAGAAAATATATTCTAAAAAAAGATGAATTAATAAATGAGAAAATAGCTAAGTTGATTAAAAAAAGTAATTTACACAAAATAAAAGTTCGTTCTCCACTAACTTGTCAAGCTAAAAACGGAATATGTAGAAAATGCTATGGAATAAATCTTTCAACTGGATCCTTAGTCCAAAAAGGAGTTGCTGTGGGTATATTAGCTGCACAATCTATTGGAGAACCAGGAACACAACTAACTCTACGTACTTTCCATATTGGAGGAATTGCAGGTAATGAAAGTGAAAGTAATAAAATAACTGAAAGTAATAAAATATTATCAAATTATGATGGAAAAATAAAATACAGAAATATTAAATATATAAAAAAAAAAAACTACAAAATAGTAGTGTCTAAAGACGCTAAAATTATAATTTCTAATTTTAATGGGGATCAAATCATCCGAATAAATATTCCATATGGCTGTAAACTTTTTCTAAAAGATAAGCAAAATATTAAAAAATATGATATAATATATAAATGGAACCCAGATTATTATCCAATAATATCTGAAAAAAACTGTAAAGTAATATTAAAAAATTTCTATAAAGAAATAAATTACATTAAAACAACCAAACAGACAGGAAAAGAAGAAATAATAATAAAAAGAAATATACACAATAATTTAATTCCGTCGATGATATTAATAAATAAAAAAAACAAAAAATTAAAATTAAAAAAATATCTGTTTCCGACTTGCTCAAAAATATTAGTTCAAAACTTAAATAGAGTAAAACAAGGAAAATTAATAGCCAAAATACCAAGAAAATTTTATAAATCGACAGATATAACAGGAGGTTTACCAAGGGTATCCGAACTATTAGAAACCAGAAAACCTTTCAATTCTTCTTTTATATCAGAAATAGGAGGATTGATTCACTTTGGTAGAATCAAAAGAAAAAAACAAGATATATTTATAATATATAAAAAAGGAAGAAAAAAAAAATATAAGATAAATATAGAAAAAAAAATATTAGTTAATGAAAATGATAAAGTGAAAGCCGGGACACAATTATCAGAAGGAGAAATAGCAATTAATGAAATTTTAACAATAAAAGGAATACAGGCGTTACAAAAATATTTAATTAACGAAATACAAGAAATTTATATATTAGAAGGAGTAAAAATAGCTGATAAACATTTTGAAATAATAATACGTCAAATGCTTAAAAAAGTTAAAATTATAAAATCAGGAGATACTGACTTACTAGTAGGTGATATAATAGATAAAGAAATCTTAGAAAAAGAAAATAATAAAATAAAGAATTATAATATAATAATATCAAATGGAAAATCTAAAAAATATTTAATAGGAGAGAAAATAGAAAATAAAACTTTAAAAAAAAGAAAATATAAACAATATCTTAAAACAAGAGAAACCTTCCCAGCAATTGGACAAACAATATTACAAGGGATTACTAAATCAGCTTTACAAAATCAATCCTTTTTATCAGCAGCTTCTTTTCAAGAAACGACAAAAATATTAAGTGAATCAGCACTAAAAAGACAAAAAGATTATTTAACAGGTGTAAAAGAAAATGTTATTTTGGGTAATAAAATCCCTGTTGGAACTGGATATAAGGAGAAGGATTAAAAATTAAATATGTTTTTAGGATATATAATTCTTACTAAATAAAGTCCTTTAGCAGGGACTGTTGGACAAGAAAGTAATATTTTTTTTGATTTAACATAAATCCAAAACTCCAATAGGTTAATTTTTCTAATTCCTATATATAAACAAGCTCCTATTATTCTCCTGACCATGTTTCTTAAAAATCTATTTGCTATTATATCAATATATATAACTCTATTACGAATTTTCCAAGTTAAAGAATATAATTTACATTTATTAAAAGAATTAATATCTTTTTTTTTACCAAAACTACTGAAATCTTCAATACTTTTTAAAATTAAAACAGCTTTTTTTATTAATCCATAATTAAGGTTTAGAAATGGAAAATTAAAATAATTACAACTAAAAGGTCCTTTATAAATATTTATACGATATTGATAATGCCTACTTATAACATCAAATCTTGCATTAGCTTTAGGCTTAACTGAAATAATATTTTTAATTAGTATATATGAAGGTAATATAAAATTAATTTTTTTTAAAAATGTTTTCTTTTTTAAAACACTAAAATAATCAAAATGTGCAAACATTTGTAAGGCGTTTACACCACTATCAGTACGACTAGCACCTACAATAGGAATTTTCTTTCTTAAAATTAAAGCTAAGCATTTTTCGATAGTTTCTTGTATAGAAATTTGATTTTTTTGTATTTGCCAGCCACTAAAATACTTTCCATTATATGAAAGTTCTAAAAAATATCTCATATAATAAAATTTAAATACGAAAAATATTATGCAAAAGCAAATAATAAAAAAATATTATAAATTTTTTATAGATAAACATAAAACAAGATTAGATAATTACTTAATAGAAAAATTACCAATAATGTATACACGCTCAATAATACATAAAATAATAATACTAGGAAATGTATATATAAATCAAAAACAAATTATTAACAAAAAATATAAATTGAAGAAAAAAGATATAATAGAAATATATAATCTTTATATAAATAAAGAAAATTTTTTATTAAAAAGCGAGAAGATAAAAATTCATATAATATACGAAGATGAATACTTATTAATAATTAACAAGCCATTTAATTCAGTAGTTCATCCCGGCACTAGGAATCCAAAAGGTACCATACTAAATGGTATAAAATTTTATTTACAAAAAACCAAGCTAAAAAAACCTTACTTAGCCAATAGAATAGATAAAGAAACAAGTGGTTTAATTATAGTAGTAACTGATGAAAAAATATTAAAAAATATATCCAAACAATTTACTTTAAATTTAATTAAGAAAAAATATATCGCCTTAGTAAATGGAAAGATAAAAAAGAATAATATAACTATATACTCAAATATTATAAGAAATAGAAAAACAAAATATAATATGGATATTACCAAATTTAGAGGAAAAGTTTGTATTTCAAGTTTTAAAGTAATAGAAAGATTAAAATATATAACAGTATTAAAATGTCGACTTTATACTGGTAGAACACATCAAATAAGAGTACATTTAAAAAAAATAGGACATCCAATATTTAATGATAAAAAATATGGTGGGGATCAAATATTATGCGATAATATTCCATTATGCAAAAAAAAAATAATAAATCATATAATAAAAAATTCGCATTTTATTGCTCTACATGCTAATTCACTAGAATTAATACACCCAATTTTTCTAAAAACAATAAAATATAATTCTATAATTCCATATCAAATTTATCTTTTGATAAAGATAATGTCTACATTATGATTCTGATTATTCTTTCTTTCATGAATTTTAGATAACTTAATAAATCTTCATTATTACTATAAAGTTGGATTTTTTATAATCAGCTTGTGCTATAATGGTAAACGTAGCTCAACTGGTTAGAGCATTAGATTGTGGTTCTAAAGGTTGTCGGTTCAATTCCGATCGTTTACCTTATTAAATAATCCGATATTTTATCAGAAGGAATAATTAGATCACGAAAACGATATCTATCATTCTTATGAAAAAAAATAATTAATCTAGTTATTTTGTTTTTATAGTCTTCATATTAAAGTTCTTTATGAAGAGTAATCCTTTTTAAAAAGGGATTAAATTTACGTAAATTCAATTTACGAGGAAATTTACGTAAATTCAATTTACGAGGAGTATTGATTCTGTTTTTAGTAGTGAAATATCGAGAGATACCATTGAGCCCATTTTTTTTTTGTTCTAGACATTCTAGAATAATTTTAATCCTATTTATTTTATTTCTCATATAAGTAAATGTTCTTAGATTTAAAGAAATTTTTATTAAGTGTTTTTAAACCTTTATTAGAAAGAAAAATAGTAATCCATTTGTTTTTATTAATAATAAAAAGACGTTTTCTAAAAATATTAGCCTTAAAAATTCTCCTACTTTTTTTGTTAGAATGTGAAATTTTTTTCCCAAAAATATTTGTTTTCCGAGTAACTTGACAAAATTTAGACATAATTTAATTATAATTAATTATAATTAATTTAAATAAATTTTATTATCCATAAAATAGGGAATTAAAGCTTTAGGAATTTGAATATAATCGCTAAATTGATAATTTTCTATTAAAGCTGCAAACAAACGTGGAATAGCCAAAGAACTTCCATTTAAAGTATGACAAAAAGATTTTTTTCCATACTTATTAAGGAATTTTATCCCCATTCTATTAGCTTGAAAATTTGTACAGTTAGAAACAGAACTAACTTCCAACCATTTATTTTGTCCTGGAGAATAAACTTCAAAATCATATGTCAAAGCTGAAGTAAAACCTAAATCTTTAGCTGAAATACTAATAATACGAAAAGGAATATTTAAAGAAGATAAAATTTTTTTTACATGTCTTATCATGTAATTAAAAGATTTATAAGAATTTTTCTCAGAATTAATTTCTATTATTTCTACTTTATCAAACTGATGTAATCTATTTAAACCTTTAACTTTTCGTCCATATGATCCAGCTTCTCTTCTAAAGCAAGAAGTAAAAGCTGTAGCCTTAAAAGGTAAATCCAGAATTTTAAAAAGAGAATGTCTGAAAACATTGAGTAAAGGGACCTCAGCAGTAGGAATCAAATACAATTTATCTTTTTCTAAAAAATACATTTGCTTTTTTTTATCAGGCAGCTGTCCAGTCCCAAAAATAGAATTTTTATTTACTAAAAAAGGTAAAACATATTCAATATATCCTGCTTTAATATTTTGATCTAAACAATATTGAATTAAGGATCTTTGTAACTTAGCTCCTTTATCAAGATAAAGGTTAAAACCACTACCAGCCATATTAGAAGCGAAATTAAGATTAAACAGATTAAACTTTTTTCCTAATTCCCAATGTGGAAGTAATTTCTTTTTATAATATGAAGTAACATTTTGATAAACTAAAATATCTTTTTTTGAAGGAACTTTTTTATAAGGGATATTAGGGAGATTACTTAAAATTTTAAAGATTTTTTTAGAGAATACTTTCAAAATAGCCTCTAAAATTTGCATTGTTTTTTTATAAACAGTAGCTTTTGGTATAAGATACCTATTATTAATATTAGAACCAATTAATACGGAAATTTTTTTAAGTTTAGCAAGTAAAGAGTTTTTTTTAAGGATTTTTTTTATTTTTTCTTTTTCTAATTTAAAAATAGAATCGATAATCTTTAAATTGCTAAATTGGCGTCTTTTTAATCCCAAAATGACTTTATTTTTATTTTTTCTGATAAAAGAAATCGGTAACATTAAATATTTATTTGTTTAAAAAATTTTTGTATAACTAACTTAAAACTTTTAGAAATAGGACGATTTTGATTTTAGAAATATAAATAGAATAAATTGGTTTTAAAATAGAGAAATTCATAATTCCTAAGATAGATGGTACCATGGTACACTGGTACCCTGGTACCCTAAGATAGATGGTATTGTATGGTCCCGTCCCATTGTATATGGTACACTACACGAGGTACACTACACAACTAACTAACTAACTAACTAAGATGGTATGGTACCTCCTGGAATTGAACCAGGGCCTAACGGATTTTCAGTCCGTTGCTCTACCTCTGAGCTAAGATACCTAAGTTGATACCTAATAAATAACTAAATTAATAATTTTGTTTTTAACTAAAACCAAAGTTTTAATTAACAAAAAATTAAAATTATTATTACATAAAATCCTATTAAGAAGTTTTATAGTATTTAGTGATAAATCAGTCTTAAGTTTGAATTTTAATTTACCATTTAAAGTAATAGGATAAATAATATCTTTTTTTAAGAGAAATTTTTCATTAATTTTAGGAAAATTAGCAAAAAATATAGATTTTTTATTACCTAATTTTTCCCAAATTTCTTCTGAAATATGCGGAGCATAAAAACCAATTAAGATGGTAAAAGGTTCTAAAATTTCCCGTTTATTACATTTAATTTCTTTGAGCTTATTTAATAAAATCATAAATTCACTTATAGGAATATTAAAATGATGTGACTCTAAATTTTTCTTAATTTTACTAATCGAAATATTCAAAATCCTTTTTTCTTTATCAGAAGATTTACTTTCATCAATTATAAATTTCTTTTTATAATGAAATAGGTTCCAAAATTTGTTTAAAAAAATGTTAACCCCTTTAATAGATCTTAAATTACAAATTTTATATTTTTCTAGTGGACCAAGAAACAATTCATATAAACGCAGAGTATCTGCACCATATTCTTCGCAGATTGAATCAGGATTTATAACATTAAATTTAGATTTAGACATTTTTTCAAAGAAACGATAGCAAAAAAATGTTTTATTTTCATAAATAAATTTAGCACGTTTAAATTCAGGGAGCCATTTTCTTAGTTTATTAATATTAACCTCATTATTATTTTTTACTAATTTTATATCTATATAAATTTTCTGATATTTATTTATATTGTCTTTTATTAAAAAATAAGAGAAAAATTTATTCTTTTTTTTAAAAATTATAGCCGATTTTGCTAAAATCATACCTTGATTTAAAATTCTTCTAAAAGGTTCTTTAGAACTGACCAAGCCACGATCATATAAAAATTTGTATATAAATCTAGAATAAATTAAATGTCCTGTAGCATGTTCAATACCACCAATATAGAGATCAACATTTCTCCAATAATTTTCTATTTTTTTATCGACTAACAAATATAAATTATTAGGATCCATATATCTTAAAAAATAGAAATTTGAAGCAGCCCAACTTGGCATAGTACAATTTTCAAGTTTTAAAAGATTTTTATTATCTATTAAAGAAGTATAGACGATTTTTTTTTTCTTTTTATTCCATGCAAAATAAAAATCTTTTATTTTTTTTTTCACTTTAGGAAAGGATAAAGGTAGGTATTTCTCAGAAATTGGAATAGGTATTTTATTTTTAAAATAAATTGGGATAGGTTCTCCCCAAGATCGTTGTCTAGAAAAAATAGCATTATTAATTTTATATTTGATACAAATAAAGCCTATTTTTTTTTTAAGCATATATTTAACTATTAATACATTTGCTAGTTTAATATCAAGACCATTTAACAAATTAGAATTTGTACAAATGGTTTGATTGTTTTTCTTTTGAATAATTATTGGAATATTTAAGTTAAATTTTTTAGCCAAGAAAAGACTTTCAAAGTTTACAGAAGGGATACAAGGGATAATTTTTTTATTAAACTTATCTTTTACAAAATTGCTAAAATATATAGGAATTTTCTTTTTATTTAAGTCGTTAACTGCATATAATCCAGAAAAAATTCCTATTCGATTTTTATTATTTAAACTCAAGTTAGTATATTTGTTAGTATATTTGTTAATGAGAGAACTACCAAAAGGCAAACAAAAGAAAGAAATACCAAAAATTAAATATGGTTTAGTAGTAAAAATTTCAAATTTTTGATTGATGATTTTTTTATCTTTATATAGAAAGAAAACTATCTTTATTCCCTGAGTTTTACCAATCCATTTTTTTTGAATAGATTTTAGTTTATTAGTACATTTTATCAATTTTAAGTCTTTTAAGAGTCTTTTTAAGTAAGCCTTAATTCTAAGACTCCATTGAAACATTGTTTTTTTAAAAACGGGATAACCACCAATTTTACTAAGCTTGTTTTCAATTTCTTCATTTGCAAGTACAGAACCTAACTTTGGACACCAATTTACTGAACTTTTAGAAAGAAAAGCTAATCGATAGTTTTGTAAAATTCTTTCTTTTTCCGAAAAATTAAAACTTTTCCATTGCAATGAATTAAATTTTTTCTTAAATCTAGAATAAGCAATAACGTTTAAGTTACCATTCTTATTAAAAATTTTAATTAATTTCTTAATATCTTTAGCCTGTTCCTTGTCTTTATCATACCATGAATTAAAAAGTTTAAGAAAAATCCATTGTGTCCATTTAAAATATTCTTTTTTATGAGTATATATAGTTCTGTCCCAGTCATAAGAAAAACCTAATTTTAATAATTGTTTACTATATTTTTTTATATTTAATTTAGTAATTTTATGTGGAGATTTCCCAGTCTTAATAGCAAATTGCTCTGTTGGTAATCCAAAAGAATCAAAACCAATAGGATGTAAAACATTATAACCAAGACTTTTTTTGAAACGTGAATAGACGTCTGAAGCTGTATAACCCAAGATATGGCCAACATGTAATCCATATCCTGAAGGATATGGAAACATATCTAAAACATAAAATTTTTTTTTATTTAAAATGTTTTTAGTAAGATATATTTTCTTTTTCTTCCAAATTTTTTGCCATTTTTTTTCTATTTTTTTAAAGTTATACTTCATATTTAAAATATAAAAGGTAAAAATTTTTTTTTCCTTTTTTTATAAGAATAAAATGCTTATGAAGAAAATCTTTTTTAGTTATTATATAATCACTAAAGAAAGGCTTCATGTTTAAAAGTAATGACTGAAATTTAATTTTTCTTAAAGCTTCTGTTTTGGACTTACAAATAAAGTTATCAATAATCAAAATATCCAAAATTTTAAACTTTGTGTCATTTAATAGAATTTTTTTACAAGGAATATATTTTTTAATTAGTAATAATTTTTTTGGGCTTAAAAAAGTTAGAATCTTATTAAGATTAGGATTAAATAAGATTTTGTTTATATTATATATATCTGTAAAAGTTTTTTTACTATGTACTAAAATAGTAGTAATTTTAGCTATTTTTTTTTGCAAAATTCTTAAAAATGGAGCTCGATCGTGTAAAGTAATTATTTTAGAAATAGATATTTTATTAGAAAAAGTAAAAATTTTTATTAATTTTTTAGCTTGTACATCTGAAAGATTAATCCAAAATTGATAAAACTTATAAGGTGAAGTTAATTTGGGATCAAGCCAAATATTTTCCCCATTTTCAGTTTTGCCAAATTTTGTGCCATCGGATCTAGTAAGGAGTGGATGAGTTAAACCATGTACTTGAGTTTTTTGTTTTTTTTTAATTAATTCAATGCCACAAGTAATATTACCCCATTGATCTGAACCACCGATTTGTAAAACACATTTTTTATTTTTGTATAAATAATAAAAATCATAAGCTTGTAAAAGTTGATAAGTAAATTCAGTAAAAGAGAGACTTCGTAATCTTTTTTTAACGGAATCTTTATTTAACATATAATTAATAGAAAAGTATTTTCCAATATCTCTAGAAAATTCAATAAATTTTAGCTTTTTATTCCAATTATTATTCATAATTGGGATTTTAAATTTTTTTGAGAATTTAAATAATTGCTTTCTAATTTTTCTAGAATATAAATAATTTTCTTCACTTTTAATTAAACTACGTTCCCCTTTTTTTCCAGATGGGTCACCAATTAAACTAGTACTAGTACCAAGTAAAAAAAAAACATTATGTCCATAATTTTTAAAATGAATAGAAAGAATAATAGAAATTAAATTCCCAATATGCAAAGAAGAAGAAGTGGGATCAAATCCTGAATACAGGTTAACCTTTCTTTTCAAGATCTCTGAAGTCCCCTTAGTTTTATTACTAATTAAACCTCTCCATCCTATTTCTTTAATAAATTTAAGCATAAGAATATTTTCAAAGCAATAATATAATATAATATAATATAATATACACAAAAAATGCAACATAAAAAAATAATAAAATAAAATAATAAAATAGGAGAGAAGGTTGACCAAAGTAGTAAATCTCAATATCAATGCAACCTAAAAAAAGAAAAATAATAATTTTTGATACGACATTAAGAGATGGAGAACAAGTACCAGGTTGCAAACTAAACGAAAAAGAAAAAATTATAATTGCTAAAAATCTCGAACTCTTAGGAGTAGATGTAATAGAAGCAGGTTTTCCAATTTCAAGTCCCGGAGATTTCCAATCAGTTAGAGAAATTTCAAAACATATTTCCAATACTATAATATGTGGACTAACAAGAGCTAAAAAAAAAGATATAGAAATAGCTGCACTAGCCTTAAAAGATGCCAAACGTCCTAGAATTCAGACTGGAATAGGTACTTCTGAGTCTCATATAAAACAGAAATTTCAGAGCACAGAAGAAAAGATATTAGACATTGCATATGAGTCAGTAAAGTATGCCAAAAAATTTGTAGAAGATATAGAATTCTATGCAGAAGATGCTGGAAGAACCGAAAACTTGTTTTTAGCAAAAGTTTGTGAAAAAGTTATCCAAGCAGGAGCAACAGTTATTAATTTACCAGATACTACTGGATATTGTTTACCAGAAGAATATGGGAAAAAAATAAAATTTTTAATAGAAAATGTACCGAATATAGACCAAGTAACACTCTCAACTCATTGCCATGATGATTTGGGATTAGCAACTGCAAATTCAATAGCAGGTATTAAAAATGGGGCCCGACAAGTAGAAGGAACTATAAATGGAATTGGGGAAAGAGCCGGTAATACACCATTAGAAGAAATAGTAATGATATTAAAAAAAAAGAAAGAATTAAATTTTTTTACTAATATTAATACAAAAATGTTATATACGATTAGTAAATTTGTTTCTCAATATACTGGAATGTTTGTCCCCCAAAATAAAGCGATAATAGGAAAAAATGCCTTCTCTCATTCTTCTGGGATTCATCAAGATGGAATGATAAAGAATAGGGGCACATATGAAATTATAAATCCTAAGGAAGTTGGATATAAAACCTCTTCCCTAATATTAACTGCTCGTAGTGGACGATCTGCGTTAATATATAGATATAAAAAAATAGGTTATGTATTTACAAAATATCAAATTGATACAATCTATCAAATCTTTTTAATATATGCGGATAAAAAAAAAGAAATTTCTGATGAAAACTTAAAACAAATTATAAATAGTGTAAGAAATTAAGAAATTGAGATGGCACTGACACTTTTTGAGAAAATCTGGAATTCACATGTAATAGATACAATAAATAAAAAAACAGATATTCTATATTTAGATAAACAATTTATTCATGAAGTAACTAGTCCACAAGCTTTTGAAACATTAGAAAAAAGAAACATTCCAATATTCAGGCCAGAAAAACTTATTGCAACTGCAGATCATAATGTTCCTACTAAAAATCAACATTTACCAATTAAAAATGCTTTATCTAGGTTACAAATAAATTTACTTAAAAAAAATTGTCTAAAAAACGGAATTAAATTTTTTGGTTTAGGACATAAATATCAAGGAATTGTCCATGTAATAGGACCAGAATTAGGAATTACTTTACCCGGAATGACTATAGTATGTGGAGATAGTCATACTTCAACTCATGGGGCTTTAGGGTGTCTGGCTTTTGGAATTGGTACAAGTCAAGTAGCGATGGTAATGGCTTCTCAATGCTTATTGCTTAATAAACCTAAAAAAATGCGAATTATTCTAAAAGGTAACTTACAATTAAAATTAGGAGTGACACCAAAAGATATAATATTATATATAATATCGAAATTAGGTACTGGAGGAGCAACTGGATACTTTGTAGAATACTCAGGTCCAGTAATTGATGAGATGAAAATGGATGGCAGAATGACTATTTGTAATATGAGTATTGAAATGGGGGCAAGAGGAGGAATAATAGCACCAGACAAAACTACTTATAATTATCTAAAAGATAGAGCCTTTGCTCCGAAAAAAGAGAATTTCTTAGCAGCTAAATTATTTTGGAAAACTTTGAAAACGGACAAGAAAGCTCATTTTGATAAAGAATATGAATTTGATGTCTCGAAAATAGAACCGATGATAACATATGGTACGTCTCCAAATATGTGTATAAAAATAGATGATTGTATCCCAAAAAATCTCCCAAAAAACTCTGAAAATTATTTTAATAAATCGTTAAAATATATGGGCTTTAAACCCGGAGAATATTTAATAGGAAAAACTATTAATTATGTTTTTATTGGTAGTTGTACAAATTCTAGAATTGATGATCTAAGGTTAGTATCAAAAATAGTAAAAGGAAAAAAAGTTGCTAAAAATGTACAGGCAATGATAGTACCAGGATCCACACAAGTCTTTAAACAATTAATTAAAGAAAAAATAGATCTTATATTAAAAGAGTCGGGTTTTGATTTACGTCAACCTGGATGTTCTGCTTGTTTAGGAATGAATGAAGATAAAATACCTTCTGGAGAATATTGTGTTTCGACCTCAAATCGGAATTTTGAAGGACGTCAAGGAAAGGGCTCACGTACGTTATTGACAAGTCCATTAGTCGCAGCTATTACTGCTTTAAAAGGTAAAATAGTAAGTATTAAAAAATATATGAAAAAATATGGAGAGATTTAAGACCAGAATTAGTCAATGTCTTCCTTTAGATATAGATAATATTGATACTGATCAAATTATTCCAGCTAGATTTTTGAAAATTTCCTCTAGATTAAATTTATGCAAAAATTTATTTAGAGACTGGAGGTACTATAAAAATGGAAAAAAAACAAAATTTATATTAAATAATCCCAAATATACTGGAGAAATTTTAATTACAGGTAAAAATTTTGGGTGTGGTTCAAGTCGTGAACATGCCGTCTGGGCAATTATGGATTATGGAATTAAAGCAATAATTTCAAATTATTTTGCTGATATTTTTAAACAAAATGCATTAAATAATGGGTTATTAGTCATAGAACTTAAACAAGATATTGTAAATTCTTTATTGAATAATATCTTAAAATTCCCTAAGAGTAAAATAAAAATTAATTTAAAAAAAGAATATATAGAATTTAAAAAAACAAAAATAAAATTTAAAATAAATTCTTATAAAAAAGAATGTTTTCTTAAAGGATATGATGATATCGATTTTTTACTTAATTTAAAAAATAAAATAATTAAATTTGAAAACAAACTATTTTATAAATAAAAAAAAGATTATATTAATTCCAAAGCCTAAGTTAGAATTATGGTAATGAAAATTGCAGTCCTTCCTGGTGACGGAATAGGACCAGAAATTTTGGTTCAATCATTAAAAGTTTTAAAAGCAATAAGTTTAAAATTTGGACATAAATTTATTATATCAAATTGTTTAATAGGTGCAGAGTCAATTAAAAAAAACGGCTTACCAATTACTCAAGAAACTATAAATATTTGTAAAAGTTCTGATACTATTTTGTTAGGAGCAGTAGGGGATCCATTATATGATAATGACCCTCAAATAAAGATTCGACCTGAACAAGGTCTTTTAGAATTAAGAAAACATTTAGGATTATATTGTAATATGAGACCGATAAAAACTTATAAGAAACTATTAAAAGTTTCTCCAATTAAACAATCATTTATAAAAAACGTAAATTTTGTTATTTTTAGAGAATTAACAAGTGGAATATATTTTGGAAAAAAATGGAGATCCCAAGATGAAGCCTATGATACCTGTACTTATAATAAAGATATAATAAAAAAAATAGCTATTAAAGCTTTCGAAACTGCTAGACAACGCAAAAAAAAAATTACTTTAGTAGATAAAGCAAATGTCTTAGAAACTTCAAGATTATGGAGAGAAACAGTAAAAGAAATAGCTCAAAAGAACCAAGATATTAAAGTAGATTATATTTTTATTGATAATGCCAGTATGCAAATAGTTTTAAAACCTAGACAGTTTGATATTTTACTAACTGATAACATGTTTGGTGATATTTTATCTGATGAAGCTAGTGTTATAACTGGTTCTTTAGGTTTATTGCCTTCTGTATCTTTTGGAGATCATTATTCATTATATGAACCAGTACATGGTTCATTTCCACAAGCCAAAGGGAAAAATATTGCAAATCCACTAGGTTCTATTCTTTCAGTTTCTTTAATGTTAGAAAATTTTGGGTTAAAAAAAGAAAGTTTTTTGATCAATAGGGCAGTAAATGAATCAATAAATTTAGGAATTACTACTCAAGATCTAAATACTAAAAAGTCTTGCACAACTAGTGAAGTTGGAGAATTTTTATTTACTTCAATTTTGAAGAAAAGAAAAAGAATAATAAAAAAAAATGATAATATCAAGTCTAAAAAATAATTTAATAAAATTTATTTACAAATTAAAAAAAAATATAGATAATATTTTAATTTCACCTTCATATTTTCTATTGAATATTTTATATTGAATATTTTCTATTGATCTTGGAAAATTTGTAAAAACGAATATTTTCTATTGATCTTGGAAAATTGGTAAAAACCAGGAAACATAGGAGCTAGCTATTTTATATGAGCTAGCTATTTTATATGAGCTAGCTATTTTATATGAGCTAGCTATTTTATATGAGCTATTAAGAACTGCACTGCATCAGCTATTTTAAGAACTGCATCAGCTAGCTATTTAACTGCATCAGCTATTGGGGTTGATGCAGTGTTTTTCTGTGATGAAAAGATAGACTTATGATAGACATAGACTTAGATAGACTTACTTAGATAGATAGACTTAGATAGACTTACTTATGAAAGACTTATATAATCCTAAGCCTCTGATATTATTCAAATTCCAATAAAAAATAAATATATAGATTCTCTAAATGTTAGTAATGCTACTGCTATTATACTTTTTGAAATATATCGCCAAAAATGTTTTACTTACTTACTTAAAAAACAGTTAGTTTTTGTATTTACTTAAAAAACAGTTTTTGTATTATATTTTCAAAACAGTTTTTTAGTTCATAAAAATTATGTAGTTTTTTTTTTAAATACATGAATATAATATAATATATTTTTTTTCTTTTAAATGGAATTATTTTTTTATTCAATTGATAAGACCTTCTCATTAATCTTTTTATTCTATTTCTTTGATAAGATTTTATAATTTGTTTTTTTGAGACGAAGAAAGCTATTTTTACTTTAAAAGTAGAAGTAGAATTATATTTAGAAGTAGAAGTTTCTAGGTAGGCTACCTTCAATAAATTATTTTCTATTTTTTTACCATTACGAAATATTGTATTTACTATTTTTTTTTTATTTATAATCTCTTTTTTTTTTAATTTATTGTTAGTAAAAAAATGCATGTTTTCTATTTTTATTCTTATTATAATTCTAATAATTATTAGTAGAAGTAGACAAGTAGCACTTAAGTAGCAGTAGCAATTAATTATAAGTAGCAGTAGCAATTAATTAAAGTATTATTCTTCTACTTATGAGATATAGTATTTTAAGCCTAGATAGAAAAAAAAGTGTCTTAAGAAATTATTTGGTAGCTGGTAGTTGAAGAGTGTTATGTTATGAAGAGTGTTATGTTATGAAGAGTGTTAATTTTGGAATTTTGGAATTGAGAGAGACAAGACAACAGAGAGAGACAGACAGACAACAGAGACAACAGACAACATTGAGAGACTGATCTTATGAAAACTATTGAAAATACATTATTTAATTTAGAATTAGAAAATTTGTTATTTAAAAAAGAAGATAAATTAGGAGCTATTATCCAAATAACAGCAGGACCTGGAGGTAATGAAAGTTGTGATTGGGTATTTTTATTACATAGGATGTACACTCGGTGGGCTGAAAAAAATAATTTTAAAATTAAAAAGGTTTATTTTTTTCGAGGAGAATTAGGAGGGTTTAAAACGATTACTTTTAAAATTCAAGGAATGTATGCTTTTGGATACTTAAAAGGTGAAAATGGAATCCATAGATTAGTGAGGTTATCTCCCTACAAAAATAAATCTAAAAGACACACTACTTTGGCTTCAGTATACATATATCCTTTAAGAAAGAAAGAAATTAAAATATCTATTAAAGAATCAGACATAAAATGGGAAACTTTTAGATCCAAAGGATCTGGAGGGCAAAATGTTAATAAAGTAGAAACTGGTGTAAGACTGATTCATAAACCCACTAATATAATTATAGTAAATATGGAGACTCGTTCTCAATACAATAACAAAATTAAAGCCTTACGTTTACTAAAAGAGAAATTATTTTCTCTCGAAATTAATTCCCAAAGATATAATCTAGAAAAAAATAAATCTCAATCTCAAGAAAAAAATAAATCTCAATGGGGGACACAAATAAGAAATTATATTATGCATCCTTATAAATTAGTAAAAGATATTAGGACGAATTATGAAACAACTGATGTAAAATCAGTATTAAATGGTAACATAAATATTTTTTTAAAAAAGTATTTAGATAAAAATAAAAATAAAAATAAAATATGCTAAAAAAATGAAATTGATTTTGAAATCCAAAAAAGGGGAAGATATAGAGAAAGTATTAAAAATGTATAGAAAAAAAATTGATAAATCAGCTTTAATCAAAGAAGTAAAAAAGCACCAAGAATATATTAAACCTTCACAAAAAAGAAGAAATAATTTGATTAAAGCGAGATATAAACAATTTCTTAAATATTCTATAGATTAAGATGTTTTATTTTAGGTGATTATATAAAACATTTTTTATATTTTTAATTTCTTTCGGATTGAAAAAAGAAAGAAAAAAAGTTTTTTCTTGTGTTGGAAATTTCTGAAGAATAATTTTTTTAAAACTTAAAATATCAGATTTAGAAATAAGAATAATTTTTTGTTTTAATAATAGACTATTATCGTAATTCTTCAATTCTTCAAGAATTATATTATATTCCTGCAGAATATTCTTACTCTCAACAGAAAGAATAATTATAATAACTTTATTATATTTAGTATGTTTTAAAAAATTAATTCCTAAACCTTTTCCTTTATTAGAACCTTTAACTATACCAGGGAGTTCCAAAATAATAAAAGTATACCATTTATTGTACTTTACTATTCCTATATTGGGTAGAGTAGTGGTAAAAGAATAATCCTTGATCTCAGTATTTAGAGCAGCTAGTTTAGAAATTAAAGTTGATTTTCCAGAATTTGGAAATCCGATTATCCCAACATCAGCATAAATTATGAATTCTAATATTAGCCATTTAGATTTTCCAGGAGAACCCTTTAAATCAAGTTTACTTCTAAAGTTGTAATCAGAATTTCCTTTACCTCCTTTTCCACCTTTAAATAAAAGTTTGTTTTTATTATGTTTATGAATCTTTAATAAGATATTGTTATTAATATCTTTTATGGTGGTCCCTAAAGGAACTTCAATTAATAAATCTTTTCCATTTGAACCATTTTTACAATTAGAACCACCTATTTCACCATTTTCTGCAAAATTATGTTTTTTATGTTTTAAAGTATTAAGAGATTTGAGTCGTTTATTTCCTTTTATAATAATATTTCCACCATTTCCACCATTTCCACCATCTGAAAAACTTCTTTTAGATCTTCTGTTTTTAAAACAATGGATTTTACCGGCTCCTCCATCTCCACTTTTACAAAAGATTTTTAAATAATCTAAAAAGTTTGATGACATATATATTTTTTAAATATGTATACTTTTTCCATAAGCCTTTTCAATAGCCTCAACTATAGATTCATTAATTGAAGGATGAGGATGGGTACTTTCTAATACGTCAATAGGTGTAGTTTCCAAGTTTCTTGCGATTATTACTTCTGTAATGAGTTCTGTCACACCTTTTCCAATCATATGACATCCTAACCATTCACCATATTTTTTATCAAATATGACTTTAATAAATCCTTCTGTTTCTCCATTAATTTTTGCCTTTCCTAAAGCCGAAAAAGGAAACTTACCTACTTTAATTTCAAAGCCTTTTTCTAAAGCTTCTTTCTCAGAGTAACCTACAAAGGCTATCTCAGGATTAGTATAAATACACATAGGTATATTATTGTAGTTTAATTTTTTAGTATTTAATCCCATCATTTTTTCTACACAAAGTTTGGCTTCTTGAGAGGCTACATGAGCTAATGAAAATCCAGGAATTACATCACCTATCGCATAATAATTTTTTCTATTAGTTTCATAATATTCATTAACTTTAATATGTCCATTTTTAGTCAATTTTATTCCTACATTTTCTAAGCCTAAATTCTTGGTATTTGGAGCCACCCCAATAGCAGAAATAAGGTAATCTACCTTTACTCTAATAGTAGAGTTAGTTTTTCTATTCTCTATTTCAATATTTATTTTTTGGGATTTTAAGTATTCAATTTCTTTTATTATGGAATTAGTTAATAGCTTTATTCCTTTCTTTCTAAAAGTTTTGCTAATTTCGATGGATATTTCTGTCTCTGCATTAGGTAAAATGTGGGAATTTTTTTCTACTATTATTACATTGGATCCAATAACGTTATAAAAATAAGCAAATTCTAAACCGATAGCACCTGAACCAATAATTAAAATATTTTTGGGTATTTCTCTTATTGACATTGCCCCTTTATAATTTACTAAATTGGGTATTTTAGTAAAATATAATTTTTTAGGTTTTGCACCAGTAGCTATTATTAATTTAGAAAATTGATATTTTTTTATATTTTTTTTATTCTTTACAGTAATTGTATTTTCTTTGCAAATTTTCGCAGTCCCATATATTAATTTTATATCATTTTTTTTAATTAAAAATTCTACTCCTTTTTGGAGTTCCTCAACTATTTTCCTACTTCTATCTAAAATCTTTTCCAATTTTAATTCAACCTTTTGAACCTTTATTCCAAATTGGTTAGAAGTTTTAAAAAGTTGGAATAAATTAGCACTTTTCAATAACGACTTTGTCGGAATGCATCCCCAATTCAAACAAACTCCTCCTAATTCTTTTTTTTCTACGATTGCCGTTTTTAAACCAAATTGGGCAGCTCTGATTGCTGCCGTATATCCTGCTGGACCACTGCCAATAACTATTAAATCAAAATGCATAAAATATCAATTTAAAAGCCAACAAATGCTCACGACTGGATTTGAACCAGCATAAACTACTACCTCAAAGTAGTGTGTATACCTCTTCCACCACGTAAGCTGAAATGAAAATTAATAAATATCAAATCCCCTAACTTATCAAAAGTTAGAAGATAAATTGGTGTGATAGCTTAATTGGTAAGAGTATCGGATTCATAATCCGAAGGTCGAGGGTTCAAATCCCTCTCACACCACTAAAAATAAAAATGAATAGCCAATGTGTTGTGTTGTGTTAGGAAATAATGTTGGTCATTTGGAGATTATTTTATGTTACAATTTTTCAAGGCTTGGCTTTTTTCAAGGGAATAAAGAAGATAATCTTTTGACAGTGACTATTGGAAGAAAAGGAAGAAAAAAAATAGATGAGAGTTTTTTGATAAAAAACATAATTTTTGGTAAAAACTTGGTCAAAACATCCTTTAGAGATAGAATTATGGAATATAGTTTTTATTCAATCAGATGGTACCTTAGATGGTACCTTAGATGGTACCTTACATGGTACCTTACATGGTACCTTAGATGGTACCTTAGTTAAATTACCTACTTTGGAATGCCTACTTTTGAATGGGTTGCTGATCTTGCTGATCTTATCTTATCTGATCTTGCTGATCTTATCTTATCTGATCTTGCTGATCTTATCTTATCTTGCTTATCATCTTGCTTATCTGATCTTGCTGATCTTATCTTATCTTATCTTGCTTATCTGATCTGATCTATCTGATCTGATCTATCTGATCTGATCTTGCTGATCTTATCATCTTGCAAAAAATATACTATTTGCTACTTTAGCTCAAAATACTAATAAAGTATATGGAGTCACAAGTAGATAAGTAGATATAATATCACAAGTAGATAAGTAAGTAGATATAATATAATATCACATCACAAGTAGATACAAGTAAAGTAAAGTATCACAAGTATCACAAGTAAACAAGTATCACAAGTATCACAAGTAAAGTAAAGTATCACAAGTATCACAAGTAAACAAGTAAACAAGTAAACAAGTAAACAAGTAAACAAGTAAACAAGTAAACAAGTAAACAAGTAAACAAGTAAACAAGTAAAGTAAAGTAAAGTAAAGTAGATATAATAGCAGATCAGTAGTTTTCGCAATATATGATGGTATAATTCCTTAAGGAAGAACCTTAAGGAAGAAGAACCTAAGAACCTTAAGGAAGAAGAACCTTCCTTAAGGAAGAAGAACCCTTCAAGAAGAGAATAATCCTAATAGACTATATAAGCTATCATATAATAATAAAAAAAATAGGAATCTGTAATTCTAAAAATATTAAGAATAGGAATAGGAAACTCTTAGGAGTAGATGTTAAAAATCTTAATATTAATATTAAGAATAGGAATAGGAAACTCTTAGGAGTAGATGTTAAAAATCTTAATATTAATATTAAATGTTAAAAATCTTAATATTAATATTAAATGTTAAAAATCTTAATATTAATATTAAGAATAAGAATCTTAATATTAATATTAAGAATAAGAATAAGAATAAGAATAAGAATAAGAATCTTAATATTAATATTAAGAATAAGAATAAGAATAAGAATAAGAATAAGAATCTTAATATTAATATTAAGAATAAGAATAAGAATAAGAATAAGAATAAGAATCTTAATATTAATATTAAGAATAAGAATAAGAATAAGAATAAGAATCTTAATATTAATATTAAGAATAAGAATAAGAATCTTAATATTAATATTAAGAAAATAAGAATAAGAATAAGAATAAGTTTAATATTAAATTAGTAATAGGAATAGTAATAGGAATAGTAATAGGAATAGTAATAGGAATAGTAATAGGAATAGTAATAGGATTAGTAATAGGAATAGGATTAGTAATAGGAATAGGATTAGTAATAGGAATAGGATTAGTAATAGGAATAGGAATAATATAGGAATAGGAATAGGAATAGAATAATAGTTAGTAATAGGAATAGGATTAGTAATTAGTAAGTAGGAATAAATATAGTAGGAAATTAGAGTATCAGTATTATAGTATAGAGGATATATAATATGATAATACTATATATGATAGTATAATATATACTAATAGGATAGGATAATATGAGATAGTATCATAGATATCATATGATAGTATCCTATCATATGATAGTCTAATATGAGTATACTAATACTAATAGGATAGGATAATATGAGATAGTATCATAGATATCATATGATAGTATCCTATCATATGATAGTCTAATATGAGTATACTAATACTAATAGGATAGGATAATATGAGATAGTATCATAGATATCATATGATAGTACTATCATATGATAGTCTAATATGAGGATACTAAGAGAAGATACCTTAAGAGTTGATGATGAGATAGTATCATAGATATAGAAGATCATAGTTGATAGTTAAAGATAAGATATCATAGAAGAGAATTGAGTATACTTATTGGCAGAAGATTTCAAATTCTTTTTGTTTATCATAAGATCTCATTAGGATTGAGCTTTTTGTGGAGTTTAAATCTTTTTTGGCTAAAAGGTTCTCTCTGATCGGATTTATTTTTACTTTTGGCTAAATGTATTACTAATTTTATTAATCCTTTTTTATTAAGAAAAATCTTTTCAGGGATAATGTTTAACGAAAATTTTTTAACAGCTTCTGAAATTTTTATAATTTCTTTTTTTTTTAAAAGAAGTAAAATTTTACGATCTGTGGAATTTTTATTTTGATTATTATAACTTGACAGTTGCTTGATATAGAAATTGAAAAGAAAAATTTCTTTTTTTAAGACTTTGCAAAAGCTATTATTTAAATTAGCATTATTATTTTTAATAGATTTTACTTCGTGTCCTAATAATTTTAATCCGGCTATATATTTTTCGAGAAATATAAAATTATATAAAGCCTTTTTATTTTTTAGATTAACATTTCTGAACATTTTATATTTCTATTTCTTTTTTTCTGAACATTTTATATTTCTATTTCTTTTTTTTAAAAAAAAAGGTATATATATATTATATACTCCCTGAGTTAAAATTCATAATTATGGAGATAATTGGGACAGTAAAAAAAATCTTAGACTTGCAGGTCTATAAAAACAATTTTAAAAAAAGAGAACTTCTTATCAAAACTGAAGAACAATATCCTCAAATTTTAATAATAGAATTTATTCTTGATAAAACTAAATTATTAAATTCATTGAAAAAAGATGACAAAATAAAGATATTTATTAATTTAAAAGGAAAAAAATGGACTACTAAAACAGGTGAAACAAGATTTTTCAATTCGATTCAAGGCTGGAAAATAGAAAACATTACAGAAAAGAAAAAAAAAGAAAAAAAAGAAAAAAAAGAAAAAAAAGAAAAAAAAGAAAAAAAAGAAAAAGAAGAAAAAAAAGAAAAAAAAGAAAAAGAAGAAAAAAAAGAAAAGAATGAATTTGATGAATTACCTTTTTAGGTAACCTAATTACCTTTTTAGGTACCTTAGGTACCAAGGTACCTTTTACCAAGGTACCTTTTACCAAGGTACCAAGGTACCAAGGTACTACCAAGGTACTACCAAGGTACTACCAAGGTACTAACTACCAAGGTACTACCAAGGTACTACCAAGGTACTACCAAGGTACTAACTACCAAGGTACTAACTACCAAGGTACTAACTACCAAGGTACTACCAAGGTACTACCTACCAAGGTACTACCAAGGTACCTTTTACCAAGGTACTACCAAGGTACTACCAAGGTACCTTTTAAGGTAGGTACCAAGGTACCTTTTAAGGTAGGTACCAAGGTACCTTTTAAGGTAGGTACCAAGGTACCTTTTAAGGTAGGTACCAAGGTACCTTTTAAGGTAGGTACCAAGGTACCTTTTAAGGTAGGTACCAAGGTACCTTTTAAGGTAGGTACCTTTTAAGGTAGGTACCAAGGTACCTTTTAAGGTAGGTACCTTTTATCTATCTTTGATAAGTTATCTATCTTTGATAAGGTGCGTTATGTTTTTGCTTTTACATGTTTTTGCTTTTACATCATTCCCCCTAGATTTGTACCAGGATTTTCAGGAAGATTATTTTCAGGAAGATTATTTTCTTCTTTTTTGATTTCTGTTATTACACATTCAGTAGTTAATAACATTCCAGATACTGAAGCTGCATTTTCTAAAGCTACTCGAGTAACTTTAGTAGGATCAATTATTCCTTTCTTAATAAGAAATCCAAATTCGCCTACTTTAGCATCGTATCCATAATCATTTTTTCCTTCAGCTACTTTAGCAACAATTACTGAACCTTCTTCCCCTGAATTAGCAACTATTTGTCGTAAAGGTTCTTGTAAAGAACGCTCAACTATTTTTATTCCAGTATTTTGATCAATATTTTCACCATTTAATTCGCTTAATGATTTAATAGTTCTAACTAAAGCCACACCACCACCAGCTACTATTCCTTCTTCTACTGCTGCTCTTGTTGCATGTAAAGCATCTTCTACTCTATCTTTTTTTTCTTTCATTTCCACTTCGGTTGCTGCACCAACATATAGAACTGCTACTCCACCGGCTAATTTGGCTAATCTTTCTTGAAGTTTCTCCTTATCATAATCTGAAGTAGAAGCCTCAATTTGTGATTTTATTTGATTTATGCGTATTTGGATATTTTTTTTATTTCCTTGGCCATTAACTATTGTGGTATTATCCTTATCTACAGTAATTTTATCGGCTTTTCCTAGATGTTTCATTCTAATTTTTTCTAAATGATTACCAGTTTCCTCAGACAAAACAGTACCTCCAGTTAATATAGCAATATCCTCCAAAATAGCTTTTTTTCTTTCACCAAATCCTGGAGCTTTAACTGCAACAACCTTTAAAGTTCCTCTAATTTTATTAATTACTAATGTAGTTAAAGCTTCACCTTCTACTTCATCTGTAATAATTAATAAGGATTTATTAGTTTTAGAAATTTTTTCTAATACTGGTATTACTTCCTTCATTGTAGAAATTTTTTTGTCTGCTAGTAAAATATAAGGATTATCAAGTTCTGTTATCATTTTTTCCATATTGGTTACAAAATAAGGAGATTGAAAGCCTCTATCAAATTGCATACCTTCAACAATCTCAACATTAGTCTCAATTCCTTTGGCTTCTTCTACTGTTATAACTCCTTCTTTACCTACTTTTTCAAAAGCTATAGATATTAATTTCCCAATTTCTTCATCATTATTAGCAGAAATCGAAGCTATTTGCTTTATTTTTTTTTTACTATCTCCAATTTCTTTTGATTGTTTTTTTAAATTTAAAACTACTGTTTCTACTGCTTTTTCTATTCCTCTTTTTAAATCCATTGGATTAGCACCTGCTGCTACATTCTTTAAACCTTCTCTTACGATTGCTTGAGCTAATACAGTTGCTGTAGTAGTACCATCACCAGCTATGTCATTAGTTTTCGAAGCTACTTCTTTTAGCATTTGTGCTCCTAAGTTTTCTATTGCATCTTGTAATTCTATTTCTTTAGCTACTGTTACCCCATCTTTAGTTATTTGAGGATTACCAAAAGCTTTTTGTAAAATTACATTTCTTCCTTTTGGGCCTAATGTTACTTTTACTGCATTTGCAAGTGTATCAACTCCTTTTTTTAATTTATTTCTTGCTACAGAATCAAATTTTATTTCTTTTGCCATTTTTTAATTGATTATTGCTTTTAATTGATTATTGCTAATATATCAGTTTGATGGAGAATTAAGTATTTTTTTTGCTTATAATTAATTTTAGTACCTGAATATTTTTTAAATAATACTTTTTCTCCAACTTTTTTTAGTAGAGGGTTTTTTACCTCATTTCCTACTGCTAAAATAATTCCTTCTTGGGGATTTTCTTTAGCGTTTTCTGGGATAATTATTCCTGATTTTGTTTTATTTTCTGCTTTTAATGGTTTAATTAATATTCTTTCTGAAATAGGTATTATATTTTCCATTTTCCTAAATTATAGATTTAATTATTCTAAATTCTAGATTTTTTTTAATTATTATAATAATAATATTAGAAAACTATTTGTTTAAATAATTTAATTTAATTAATTATTAGTAATTAATAATTATAATTATTTTATGGTATAATTTCTCCTATTAGTGTGGTAAAAGTAGAATTTATAATTTTTACTTTTTTATAAGAACCAATCTTACTTTTATTTTTAGGAAAAACTATAATATCATTATTAGAATTTCTCCCATAATAATATTTTTCATCCTTTTTTGATATTCCTTCTATCAAAACTTCTTGTATTTTACCAATATTTTGTTTTAATCGGTAAAAGGAATGCGATTTTTGAAGCATGATAATTTCATTTAATCTGCTTATTTTTAAACTATTTGGGACATTATCTTTTAATTTTCTATATGCATAAGTCCCTTGTCGAGAAGAATATTTAAACATAAATGAAAAATTAAATTTTATTAGATTCATAATTCTTATCGTCTCTCTGTGATCTGCTTGAGTTTCAGTGCAAAATCCTGTCATTATATCACTAGAAATTGAACAATCAGGAAGAATTTTTTTTATCCTTTTAATAATTAATAAAAATTCTTCAACTGTATATTTTCTCCTCATTAACGATAAAATTCTTGTACTACCTGATTGTAGTGGAAGATGAAAATGCTTACATATATTGGAATACTTCTTAACAACTTTTAAAAGATTTTTTGTGATATTAGAAGGATAAGATGTTAAGAAACGAATTCTCATTAACGGAACTGTTTTGGCTATTAATTCTAAGAGTTGGAAAAATTTCATTTTTTTCCAAAAATACGCATCTACATTTTGTCCTAAAAGTATTATTTCTTTATAACCTTTTTTATAGAGTAGTTTGCATTCTTTTAATATACTGTTAGGATTTCTGCTTTTTTCTCTACCTCTTGAATAAGGTACTATGCAAAAAGTACACATCTTATCACATCCTCTAATAATCGAGAGAAAAGCTGATATTCCATTTCTTCCTCTATTAGGAATTATCTTTGTATATCTTTCTTTATTTGCTAAGCTTACATCAATTTCTTTGTTGTTATTTTTTAATTTGTTAATCATTTCTGGAAGCTTTTTATAAGAATCTGGACCAACTATTAAATCTATAAACTTGAATTTTTCAAATAGTTTTTTTTTATAATGTGTCGCTAAACAACCTACTATTCCAAGTTTTAGTTTTTTATTTGTTTTTTTAAAACATTTTATTTTAAGAAAACGATTAAATATTTTTTTTTCTGGTTTTTCACGTATTGAACAGGTATTTAATAATATTATATCAGCCTTTTTTAAATTAGAGGTTTTAATAAAACCTGATTTTAACAGAATTGAACATATTATTTCACTATCATATATATTCATTTGACAGCCATAAGTTTCTATATAGAATTTCATAGTCAAGGAAATCGGTTATGTATTATTAATATAATTTCTTAGAAATAAAATTGAATAAAAAAAATAAAAATCTTTTATCTCATTCTAAATATAAATATGGATTCAATTATAAAATTGAATCTGATAAGATTTCCAAAGGACTTAACAAAAATATTATTTTGGAAATATCAAAAAAAAAGAAAGAACCTAAGTGGTTATTAAATTTTAGATTAAGAGCTTTTAAATTATTAAAAAAAATGTCTCTTCCTAAATGGGGAAATGTAAAATATAAAAAAATTGATTTACAGAATTTAAGATATTATTCAGCTCCAAAAAATTATAAAAAGAATAAAATGGATCCTGAATTAAGAAAAACTTTAAAGAAATTAAAACTTCCCATAAGTCTTAAAAATAAGACTCAGACTCAGAAATATCAGCTTTACAAAAAAATTATTGAAATAATAATTGATTCTGTTTCTGTAACTACTTATTTTAAAAAATTATTATTTGAAAAAGGTATAATATTTTGTTCTATAAGTAAAGCAATAAGATACTATCCTAAATTAGTTAAAAAATATCTTAGTAAAGCAATTCCGATAAATGATAATTTTTTTTCTACTTTAAATTCTTCAGTTTTTTCTGATGGCTCTTTTTGTTATATTCCCAAAAATATACGATGTCCGGTTGAGTTATCTACTTATTTTAGAATTAATGAATCAGGTACAGGACAGTTTGAAAGAACTCTTTTAATAGCAGATAAAAATTCATATGTAAGTTATTTAGAAGGGTGTACAGCTCCACAAAGAAAAGAAAATCAATTACATGCTGCAGTTGTTGAATTAATTGCTAGAGATAGTGCTGAAATTAAATATTCTACTGTTCAGAATTGGTTTCCTGGGAATAAAAAAGGATTTGGGGGAATATTTAATTTTGTTACCAAAAGAGGTATATGTGAAAATAAATCAAAAATTTCATGGACTCAAATCGAAACTGGCTCTGCTATCACTTGGAAATATCCATCCTGTATTTTACAAGGAAAAAATTCAAAAGGAAATTTTTTTTCAATAGCAATTACAAAAAATTATCAACAATCTGATACTGGTACTAAAATGATTCATATTGGAGAAAATTCAAAAAGTATTATAATTTCTAAAGCTATTTCTACTGGAAATTCTAAAACCACTTATAGGGGATTAGTTAATGTTTTAAAAGAGGCTTTAAATTCTAGAAATTATACTCAATGTGATTCTTTATTATTTGGTACTCAATGCAAAACTTTTACGATTCCAGATATTCAAGTAGAAAATTCTTCATCTCAAGTTGAACATGAAGCTATAATTTCTTTGATTGAAAGCTCTCAAATATTTTATTGCAATCAACGTGGAATTATAAAGGAAAAAGCTTTACAGTTAATAGTTAACGGATATAGCAGAGAAATAATTAATAAACTGCCTTTGGAATTTGCATTAGAGGCCAGAAAATTATTAGATTTAACTATAGAAAATTCTATTGGATAATTTTTTAGAAAATAGAAACCATTTTTTTAATGTTATTAAAAATTATCGATTTATCAGCTTCAATAAATAATAAAATAATATTAAATAATATTAATTTAAATATTAATTATAATGAAATTCATGTAATTATGGGGCCTAATGGCTCTGGAAAAAGTAGTTTGTCTTCTATTATAGCTGGTAAAAAAGAATTTTCGATTATTAAAGGGCAAATTTTATTTGAAAAAAAAAATATAACTTACTTATCTCCTGAAGAAATTGCACAGCGAGGTATTTTTTTATCTTTTCAATATCCTATAGAAATCCCAGGAATATCAATTATAAATTTTATTAAATATTCAATCAATGAAATTAGAAAAAGTAAAAATTTTAAAGAAATTTCTTCTAAAGATTTTCTTAAAAAAGTTTACAAAGTTTCTAAAATTATTGGTTTTAATAAAACTTTTTTATCACGATATATGAATTTTGGATTTTCTGGAGGGGAAAAAAAGCGTTGTGAAATTTTTCAAATGGGAATGATAGAACCTAAATTTGCAATTTTAGACGAAATTGATTCTGGGTTAGATTTGGATGCTCTTAAAATTATTGCTAATGGGATTTTGAGATTAAAGAAGAAAAAATCATCAATTTTAATTATTACTCATTATAATCGAATTTTAAAATTTATAAAACCAGATAAAATACATATTTTATATAAAGGCCAGATTATTAAATCTGGTTCTAAAAATTTAGCTCTAAAAATAGAAAAATATGGTTATGAAGGTTTAAAGAAATGACTTTAAAGGAAAAAATTTGGTTTTTCTTAAAAAACTTAAAAAACAAAAGCCCTAATAAATATATTGAAAGTCTTATTAATAAGTCAATTGGTTTTTTTTATAAAATCGGTTTTACCGAATTAAAGAAAACTTGTTTTAAGTCTGTTTTAAATTACGACTTTGATCTCCCCAATGGAAATAACGATATAGAATATTCTATTTTAAAAAAATTATCATTTAATAATAAATTTATTTCACTTTATTTTATAAATGGGTTTTTTAAATCCAGCTTATCTAATTTATGGAAATTAAAAAAATATATTAAATTTTCTTCCTTAAAGAATTGTTTATTCCACAAACTACCAACAATTCTACCAACAATTACTAAATATTTTTGTAATACTCTTTTTTCTAAAGATCATTTTTTTTTTCATAACTCTTTCATTGCTATAAATATTTCTTTAACAACTGATGGAATATTTATAAAAATTCCAAAAAATACTAATTTAAAGATTCCAATAGAAATAATAAATATTTATTACCCTAAAAAATCTAGTATAATTAATTTGAAGAATATTATTGTAGTTGGAAAAAATTCTAAGTTAAAAATTATTGAAAGACATATTTCAACAAGCAAAACAACAAGCAAAAAAAGCAAAAATTACATTTTTAGCAATGTTTTTACAGAAATTTTTTCAAAAGATCAAAGCCAGGTAGAAGTTTTTAAGTTAGAAAATGATTTACGAAAAACTTATTTAATAGATAATACTTTTATTAAGCAAAGTTCGAATAGTGTATGTAAAGTATTTACTTTTTCATCAAATATAAGAAATATTATTAATAATATTAATTGTTTGAAAGTTGGAACAGATACTCAATCATTTTTTAATGGCCTTTCTTTTTTTAAGAAAAGTAATAACATAAGTAAAATATATAATAAGATCTTTATTAAACATTTATTTTCTAATTCTGTGAGTTACCAAAATTATAAAGGTATTTTTAGCAAAAATTCTTATGGAATTTTTAAAAGTAAAATTAAAATTAATGAGAATTTATATAATATTAAGTCCAAACAAATAAATAGCAATTTATTATTATCTAATTCTTCTAAAGTTTTCTCTCGACCAGAATTTAAAACTGCATCAAGTAAAGTAAAATGTTCACATGGTACAAATATAGGAAAACTCGATAAAAAAACTATATTTTTTTTTCGTACTAGAGGAATAGAAAAAAAACAATCTATAAAATTGGCTATTTTAATTTTTGCAAACGAGCTAATCAAATTAGTAAATTTAAATATTTTAAAAACTCAAATTAGAAATTACTTGAAAAAGAATATTAATTAGTTTTAAACTTTAATTTTAATGTTTTCTTATGAAGAAATAAAAACAATTCGTAAGCAATTTACAATTTTTAAAAAAAAAAATATAATATATTTTGATAATGCAGCAACTACTCAAAAACCTTTTAAAGTAATAAAGGCAATAAAAAAGTATTATTGTAATTTTAATTCTAATGTCAACCGAAGTTTTCATTTTTTAGGCCAATTTTCGAGTAATTGTTTAGAATTAAGTAGAAATAATGTTCAATCTTTTATTAATGCTAAATATAGAGAAGAAATAATATTCACTAGTGGAGCCACTGAAAGTATAAATTTAATAGCATTTTGTATTTATAAATTCATTAAAACTTCAGATAATATTATTATATCACATTCTGAACATCATTCAAATATAACTCCTTGGCAAGTTTTAAGCCAAAAGAAGAAGGCCAATTTAAAAGTAATTCCAGTTAATTCAGAAGGCGAATTAAATCTTAGAATTTTTAAGAAATTAATTACAAAAAAAACAAAATTGATTTCTATTAGTCATGTTACTAATACATTTGGAATTATTAATCCTATTAAAAGACTGATTAAAACTGCTCATAAGTATAATTCTTTAGTTTTAATTGATGGTTCACAAGCAATATCCCATATAACTATTGATGTGCAAAATTTAGATTGTGATTTTTATGTATTTTCCAGCCATAAAATGTATGGACCAACTGGTTTAGGGATTTTATATGGTAAAAAAAAAATCCTTGATAAGTTTCCTCCTTATAAATGTGGTGGGGGAATGATTGAAAAAGTAACTTTAAAAAAAACTATATTTTATGGTCTTCCTTTTAAGCTAGAAGCTGGGACACCAAACATTGCTGGAATAATTGGAACTAATAAAGCTTTAAATTTTATTGTAAATTATTCTATTCGAAAAATAAATACTTATGAAACAAAACTACTTAAATATGCTATTAAAATTTTAAGTAATATAAAGGGAATTAAAATTTATTACAAGAATTCTAAGCTTACAAAGATTTTATCTTTTAATATAGAAAATATACATTCATTTGATTTGGGAAAATTATTAAATAATCATGGGATAGCTGTTAGAACTGGAAAACATTGTGCTCAACCAATCATGAATTACTTAAAAATTAATGGAACTATTCGTATAAGTTTCGCAATATATAATACTATTGAAGAAATTGATATATTTTATAATTCTTTAATTAAATGTTTATATTTTTTTTAAGACTACTTAATAATATTATATAATTATATATATTATATTATATAATATAATATAATATAATTATTTATTAATTAAAAATGAAAAAAAAAATAAGAATATTTAATTTAATAACTATAAAAGAGTTAGCATCATTAACTAATGTACGAAAAGAGGAAATAATAAAGATTTGTAGTTCATTAGGAATTAAAGTATCTTTTTATCAACGATTAGATTATGAATTATTGACTTTAGTAGCTTCAGATTTGGGATATGAAGTTGAATTGATAGATAAACAAATAATAAAACGCAATAACAAGAAAGTAAGTCTATCAAGAGATCCAGTTATTATTCTTCTAGGTCACGTTGATCATGGAAAAACTTCTTTATTAGATTACATAAAAAGAAGCCAAGTAAATTATGAAGAATATGGTGGGATTACTCAAAACATAGGAGTATATAAAGTAAATATTAATAAAAATAATAGTTTAACTTTTATAGATACTCCAGGACATGAAGCCTTTATGGCGATGAGATATAGGGGCACTCAAATAACTGATATTGCGGTAGTAGTAATAGCAACTGATGAAGACATTATGCAACATACTAATGAAGCAATAAATAATGCAAAATCTGTTGGCATACCTATTATATTTGCTTTTAATAAAATAGATAAAAAAAATTCAGATATAGATAAAATAAGGAGAAAACTAGCAGAAATAAATATTTTAGTTGAAGAATGGGGTGGGGCTTATCAATCACAAGAGATATCTGCAAAATATGGAATTGGAATAGATAAACTAATAGAAAAAATAATTTTAGAAGCTGAATTATTAGATTTAAAATACTCTCCAGAGAATTTTGCGGTAGGTTCGATAATAGAATCCTCTTTAAATAAAGAAAATGGATATACAGCTACAATAATTATTAAAGATGGGATTCTAACTTTAGGAGATTATATCTTAGTTGGAGAAATTTTTGGTAAAGTAATTAAAATACTAGATGAAAGAGGTAATCAGCTTAAATATGTTCGACCTTCAAGACCAGTATTAATTTTAGGTCTTAATGGTACCCCAGCAGCAGGAGATATATTTCATTCCTATAAGACTGAAAAAGAATTTCAAAAAATATTTAATTATAAAAATCTTTTAAAAAAAGAGCAAGAATTAAGATTCGAAAGTCATGAAAGTCATACCTCAGAAAAACTAAACATAATAATTAAGGCAGATTTAAACGGATCTCTAGAAGCTCTTACTGAATCTTTAGAAAAAATTAATATAAATAATAAAAAAATCAATTTAATTTATAAAAGCATAGGAAATATTAATGAATCTGATGTTTTACTAGCAGATACGTACAAAGCTATGATAGTTGGTTTTAAAGTTAAAATTTCTTCAGCAGCCCAAAAATTAGCTAATAATAATAAGATACTTATTAAAGTATATAATTTAATATATAAAATGGAGAAAAATATAAAGGATTTTTTGAGCAATAATTCCAAGAGAGAAGAGTTAATTTACGGTAGAGCAAAAATACAAAATTTTTTTACTATACGAAAAATTGGTATAGTAGCAGGTTGTATAGTTTTAGAAGGGAAAATGGTAAGAAATTCCACAATAAAATTAAAAAGAGATAATAAAATTCTTTATGTGGGGAAATTAAATTCTTTGAAAACTTTTAAAAAAGATGTCAATGTAGTAAAAAAAGGTTCTGAATGTGGAATAAATATTAAAAATTTTAATAATATAAAAATAGGAGATATTATAGAATCATATAAGGATTTAGGAGGGAGTTGGAGAATGGGAGGAGAATCTAAGGTAATTTATTGATATAAATCTGTATTTTTCTTTTTAATCTATTGGCTTTATTTTTATGTATAATTTTTTTTTTTGCTAATTTATCTATTAAGGATGAAGTTAAACTAAATTTTAGTTGTGCTATTTTTTTATCTTTTACTGATTTATTCTTTTTAATTGCAGTTTTTGTGGATTTAAAAAAATATTTGTTGATTTTGGGAATTTTTTTATGTGAACCCATTCTTTCTTATTTTAAGATAGCCCATAGGGGAATTGAACCCCTCTTTTCAGAATGAAAATCTGATGTCCTAACCAATAGACGAATGGGCCCTTTTTTTAAATCTTTTTAACTCCATTTAAGAAATGTTTTTTGTAAAACACTCCTTTTTTATATAAAAAAGATTTAACAGTATTAGTAGGTTGTGCACCTTTTTCTAACCAATATATAGCTTTCTCTACATTTACTTCAACAATATATGGATTTTGAACGGGATTGTAAATTCCGATTTTTTCAATGAATTTTCCATCTCTAGGAGAATTGGAATTAGCTATTACAATTGAATAAAAAGGTTGTTTTTTTTTTCCTTTTCTTTGTAGACGGATTCTAAGAGACATAAATTGAATTGAGTAAATAAAGTATATATAACAAAATATACTTATATTGTAAAAAAAAACCTTTATATTTAATGTTAAAAGATTCGTAGTGTAATGGTAGCACAGCAGATTTTGGTTCTGTTAGTTAGGGTTCAAATCCCTGCGAATCTGAAGAATCGAATATGAAGTAAAGAATGTAAAGAATCATCTTCTAGAATCTGTATCTTCTAGAATCTAAATCTAAAACCCGTCAAAGAAGAAATAGCAAAAAGATCGAGATTATTAATCTATATAAAGATAAACAATTTCATGTTTATCATAGAGGAATTTTAATTGATAAAACGATTTATTAGAAAGGGAGAGTCTTTAAAAGAAAGACTAATGACTGTAATAGCAATAATTAATAATTATAATTAATAAAATTATAATTAATAATTATTTTTAGCAGAATTTATTATTTTTTCTTTACTCGGGTACCAAAGTTTAATTAAGTTTTTGGCATAAGGAGCTGGAGTATCTTCTAAAGTAATTCTTTTGATTGGAGCATCTAAGTAATCAAAAGCATATTTTTGTACTAAATAAGTAATTTCAGATGAAATAGAACAAAATGGCCAAGCTTCTTCTAGAATAATTAATCTATTAGTATTGTTTTAATGATTACATCATTAATAGCTGATTTTAAAAGCCCTTTAGCATCATATGCATTAGATGGAACTACTACTTTTAATCCAGGACAATGAGCATACAAATTCTCTAAAGATTGTGAATGTGTAGCACCCAATTGACCAGCAAATCCTGTAGGGCATCGAAATACTATTGGTAGTTGACCTCCACTCATTTGTCGGATTTTAGCAGCATTATTTATTATTTGATCTATAGCTACTAATGAAAAAAGTCATAAATTAATTTTTTTTATCTTTGACTTTTAATATAAGAAAGAAATTAATTTTCGAAATTTAGAGGTATGTCTTAGTCTTTTTAAAGTATGGATTTCGATTTGTCTACATCTTTCACGAGTTAATTTTAAGATTTTAGCTATTTCTTCTAATGAATGAGGGTAACATCCTAGACCAAAATGAAGTTTAATAATTTTAGCTTCTCTCTCGGGTAGAGTTTTTAAAACGGATTGGATTTCTTCTTTAAGGGAATCCAATTCTAATTTTTCTTCTGCATTTTCACAATTTTTATTTGTTAAAATTTCATACCAGTTAACTGGTTCTTCTTCTTCATTCAATGGAGCATCTAAAGAAGGTAGTTTATATGAGTTTAGTAGGGCTTCATCTACTTCTTTTTCTGTACATTTTAATGTGTCGCTTATTTCTTTTATAGTGGGTTTTATTTTGAATTTTTGTTCGAATTTTAAAATGAATTTATTTACTTTATTATAAAATGCTATCTTATTTGTTGGGCACCGTATTCCACGAGATTGTTCAGAAATAGCTTGTAATATCGATTGTCTAATCCACCAAACGCAATATGAAATGCATTTGTATCCTTTTCGTTCATCAAATCTACATATTCCTTTTATTAATCCCATATTGCCTTCATTAATTAAATCACTAAAGCTCAATCCTTGGTTTTGATATTTTTTAGCTATAGAAACTACAAAACGAAGGTTGGATTTTATTAATAGATCAATACATTTTTTAGCTATTTTTTTTTCATATTGAGTTGCATTTTCATTATATCCCCTTCTAATTTTTCTAGCCAAAATTATTTCTTCTTTATAAGATAATAATTTAATTTTTACTATTTCCTCTAAGTATTTTTCAATAGTTTCTTCATCTAAATTTTTGTATAATTTCTGTTTTTTCTTTTGGATCTGAGGTCTCATAGGTTTGTTTAATATCATTTTAAGTATTAGTATTATTTAAGTATTTATTTGAGAATATCATTTTCCCATTTTTATTGTCTACTCCCAAATATTTTACTAAGATTATATCTCCAATTTTTAAAAAATCTTCTAATCTATCATATTTCTGAAAATTAATTTCAGAAATATGTAATAGGCTTTCTATATGTAATAGGCTTTCTACACCTTTATAAATTTCAATAAATACTCCGAATTCTTTGATAGATCTAACTCTTGCCTTATATATATTTCCAATTTTAGGAATAAAAATCAGAGATTTTATTACTCTTACTGCTTTTTTAATTTCCTCATTTTTTTTTCCAATTATTTCAATACGTCCTAAATTATTCTTTTCCTCGATAAAAATACTTGTATTAGTTTCATGTTGAATGTCAGTAATTTTTTTTCCACCATGGCCTATCACAGTGCCTATAAAGGATTTAGGTATAGTGAAAGCATAAATTTTTGGAGCCTGAGGTTTAAGAAATAATCTAGGTTTTGGTATAGTTTTTAACATTTTGCCTAAAATAAATAATCTCCCAATTTTAGCCTTTAAAAGGATTTTGGCTAAAATTTCATGATTCAAACCTTCAACTTTCACATCCATTTGACATGCAGTAATTCCTAGTTTAGTCCCTGCTATTTTAAAATCCATATCTCCCCAAAAATCTTCTTCTCCTAAGATATCTGATAGTACGATTTTTTCTCCAGTTGCTTTATTGATAATTAAGCCCATCGCAATTCCTGCTACTGGTCTAATAATAGGTATTCCAGCATCCATCAAGGCTAAAGTACTTGCACATACTGTAGCCATTGAAGAGGACCCATTAGATTCTAAGACATCTGCTACTATTCTTATAGTATATGGATTATTACTTGGCAGTATATTCTTTAAAGCTCTTTGAGCTAAATTCCCATGTCCTATTTCACGACGTGAAATACCTCTAATAATTCTTATTTCTCCTGTAGAAAAAGGTGGAAAATTATAGTGTAAATAAAATTTTTGTTGATCTTGCTCAATTACATCTTGCTCAATTACAGAATCTATTTTCTTAACGTCTGAAGAGGACCCTAAAGTAATGGTAGATAAAGCTTGTGTTTCACCTCTGGTAAATAAGGCGGAACCATGAACTTCAGGTAAAAAATCCACTTTACACCAAATATCTCTTATTTTATTAAAATTACGTCCATCTAGCCTTTGTTTTTTTTTAAACATTAAATCAAGAATAATTTTCTTTTTTAATTCGTTAAAATAATATTTTATTTCATTTTCACTGTCCTTAGGCATTTTTTGTTTTACTTTTTTTAATAAAGTTTCTAATTTTTCATTTCTTTTTTGTTTATTATAAAATTTATTATAAAGTTTTGTTATATTATATTTTATTAATTTTATTATTTTATCATTAAAAAAATTTTGACCTTCTTTTTTCTTGATTATAGTTGTTTTTTTAAGTTTAATTTTTTTTCTTAATCGTTTTTGAGCTGATATTTGATATTTAATATGTTTGTGAGCATATTTTATAGCTTTTAGAAGTTCAAATTCAGAGATTTCTTTCATTTCACCTTCTATCATAATAATTGAACGGTTAGACCCACCTATAATTAACTCAAAACTTGAGTTTTTAAGTTGTTCTATTCCAGGATTTAATACAAAAGAATTATTTACTCTAATTATTCTTACTATTGAAACTGGTTCTGTAAAAGGGATTTTAGAAATATATAATGCAGAAGAAGCTGCGAGACAGGCTAAAACATCTGGTAATATCTTTTTATCATAAGATAAAAGAGAAATCATAATTTGAATATCTTTATAGAAGTTTTTGGGAAAAATGGGTCGTAATACACGGTCTATAAGTCTCATCGTCATTATTTCTTCTTCTGTACATCTGCCTTCTCTTTTAAGATATCTCCCCGGAATTTTACCTATCGCTGAATATTTTTCTCTATAATCTATTGTAAGTGGTAGAAAATTTACACCTTCTTTTTCTTCTTTTGAAATTACTACTGTAGCCAATAAAATTGTATTTCCCATTCTGATTATAACTGAACCATTAGCTTGCTTGGCTAATTGGCCAGTTTCAATATTTATATATTTTCCATCATTTAAAAATATTTTTTCTTTTATTAATTTTGTAATCATATTTATTTTTTTTTTAGCAATGATTTAATCATTTGTTTTTTTTTAGTAACTTGTTTAATTAAAATTCTATAACTATTATAATCGTGTTGATTTTGTTTTAAATGATTAGTAATTCTTTTTATCTTTTTATTTAAGTATAATAGTTGTGCTAGATTGGAACCAGTATCTAATTTTTTCATTTATAATATTTTCTTGTATAAGAATATAAGAAATAAATAGAAAATGAAAAAAGGAATACATCCAAAAAATTATAGAATTGTAGTATTTCAAGATATAGCAAGCAAAAAGAAAATATTTTGTAAATCAACAGTAGAAACTAAAAATGTTATAAAAATTAAAAATAAAGTTTATCCTTTATATAAAATGGAAGTTTCTAGCTTCTCGCATCCAACTTATATTGGTAAACTAAAATATATTAATAAAGCCGGTAGAATAGAAAAGTTTAATTCTAGATATAGCTCCTATCTGAAAAAAAGATAATATGCTAAGGTTTGATCGAAAATTTATCGAATAAATTTCGTTCATATTTTAATTTACCAACTAGAGCAATCATAGCTGCATTATCACTTGAAAATTCAAGTTGTGGAAAAAAAGTTTTCCAGTTATTTTCTAGAGATTTTTTGCTAAAAAATTTTTTTAATCCAAGATTTGATGAAATTCCTCCAGAAAAAACTATATTTTTTATTCCAGTTTTTTTAACAGTTTGATTTAATTTATCAAATAATATCTCAAAAACAGTTTCTTGAAAAGAAGCACAGATATCATTAATATTTTGGGAAATAAATTTACTATTTTTTTTAATTTTCTTTTTCAAGAAATATAAAAAATTAGTTTGTAACCCACTAAAACTAAAATTTAACTTTTTGGCTTTAGGTTTATTAAAAAAAAAGGTTTTCGAATTCCCTAATTGAGCATATTTATCTATAATTCTCCCTCCTGGATATTTAAATCCAAGTCTTTTAGCCATATTATCAAAGAGATTTCCTAAAGAAATATCGTTAGAACTACCTAAAATTTTAATTTCTAAAAAATCTTTTACTTTTATTATATTAGTATGTCCACCACTTATAGATAAAGAAATAAATGGAAAATTAGGGGGAGTAGAATGTACTCCTTTAATAAAATGAGCTAAAATATGAGCTTGAATATGATTGACAGAAATTAATGGAATTTGCCAGCACATAGCTAATGATTTTGCAAAAGCACTGCCAACTAATAAAGAACCAATTAAACCTGGGAAATTAGTAAATGCGATAGCATTAATAGCATTATTTTTAATTTTTGCCTTTAAAATAGCATTATTAACTACAGAAACTATATGCTGAAGATGCAAACTGGCAGCTAGTTCAGGGACCACACCACCAAATTTTTGATGAATTTTTTGAGTTCTTACAATATTTGATAAAACGGTGTTGTTATTTATAATTGCAGCACAAGTATCATCACAAGAAGTATCTATACCTAAAATAATTAAATTCTTTTTTTTCATGGTAAAAAGATTACTTTTGTACTTAAAGACAGTTCAGTTCTATAATGCCTACAATTCAACAATTAATAAAAAAAGGTAGAAAAAAAAGAAAAAATACAAGTAAATCTTTAGCCTTAAATCATTGTCCACAACGTAGAGGAGTATGTCTTAGAGTATATACAACTACACCAAAAAAACCGAATTCTGCTATGAGAAAAGTTGCAAGAGTACGTCTAAGCAATGGAAAAGAAGTAAACGCTTATATACCTGGTGAAGGCCATAATCTTCAAGAACATTCAATAGTTTTGATAAGGGGAGGCCGAGTAAAGGATTTACCAGGAGTACGTTATCATATAATTAGAGGAGCTTTGGACACTTTAGGAGTTAAAGATAGAAAGAAATCCCGTTCAAAATATGGAACAAAAAAGAAAAGTAAATAATGAGAAAATTAAAAAAAAAAAAAATAATATACGAACCAGATCCAAAATTTAAAGAACCATTAGTTACAAGATTTGTGAATCATTTAATGAAACATGGTAAAAAAAAATTAGCCTATAGAATATTTTATAATTTTATAGATGAATTAGAAAAGATCAATAATAATAAAAAAGGAATAAAAATTTGGAAAAAAGCTTTAAAAAATGTGACTCCACAAGTCTATATAAGAAGTAAACGGATAGGAGGGACAAAAATAAATATACCAATTATTCTACCAAAAACCTTACAATTAACTAAAGCTATGAAATTACTTATTAATAGTTCGAAAGAAAGAAAAGAAAAAGCAATGTATAAGAAATTAGCAGGAGAAACCTTAGCAGCTTACAAAAAAGAAGGAAGAGCAATAAAAAAAAAAGAGAATATGCATAAAATAGCTGAATCCAATAAAGCCTTTTCACATATAAAATTTTAAAAAACATCACATATAAAATTTTAAAAAACAAAATAAAATGGGAACAAAGTTAAAATATACAAGAAATATTGGCTTTGCTGCTCATATAGATGCTGGTAAAACCACTACGACAGAAAGAATATTATTCTATACTGGAATAAATCACAAACTTGGAGAAGTTCATGAAGGGACTGCTACTATGGATTGGATGGCACAAGAACAAGAGAGAGGAATAACAATAACTTCTGCTGCTACACGTTGTGAATGGAAAAATAATGATAAGATATATAAAATTAACATTATAGATACACCAGGTCATGTAGATTTTACGGTGGAAGTTGAAAGATCGTTAAGAATATTAGATGGCTTGGTGATTTTATTTAGTGCAGTGGATGGGGTGGAACCCCAATCAGAAAATATTTGGTTACAAGCTGACAAATATAAAGTACCCAGAATTTGTTTTATTAATAAAATGGATCGTCAAGGTGCAAGTTTTTTTGAAGTTTGTGATCAAATAGAAAAAGTACTAGATACTAATTGTTTGATCTTACAAATTCCTATAGGGAATGAAGAAAATTTTAAAGGAATTGTAGATATAATTTCTAATAAAGCCTTTATATGGAATGAAATTGACTTTGGCAGAACCTTAAAAGAAATCCCAATTCCTTCGAATTTAATAAAATTGACTGAAGAATATCGTAAAAAAATGATAGAAAGGTTAGCTGAGGGTGATAGTAAACTTTTTGATAAATACTTTGATTCAAAAAACCAAATCACTGAAGAGGAGATAATAACTACTATAAAAAAACAGACCTTAAAACTGGAAATAACTCCTGTTATTTGTGGTTCAGCTTTCAAAAATAAAGGAATACAATATATTTTGGATGCAATATGCAGATTTCTGCCCTCACCGATAGAATGTAAAAAGATATACGGTTATAGTGTGAAGGAAAAAAAAAAAAAAAAGATTATTCCAAAGATTAATAACCCTTTTTCAGCTTTAGCATTTAAAATTTCTTCTGATCCTTTTGTTGGAAAATTGACTTTTTTTAGAGTATATTCAGGAAAAATAAAATCTGGATCTTATGTTTTAAACAGTAGAACAAATAAGAAAGAAAGGATTTCAAGAATTTATCAAATGCATGCTAATAAACAAAATCCTATTAATTTAATTAAAACTGGTGATATTGGTGCAGCAGTAGGGATTAAAAATATTAAAACTGGAGATACTCTATGTGATATTAATAATCCAATTTTTTTAGAAAAGATATTTTTCCCAGATACAGTAATTGGCTTAGCTATTGAACCTAAATACAAATCAGATATAGATAAAATGAGTATGGCACTATCAAAATTAATAGTAGAAGATCCCTCATTACAAATTCGTAATGAGAAAACCACTGGACAAACAATAATTTCAGGAATGGGAGAGTTACATTTAGAGATTATTCTTGATAGAATGAAAAGAGAATTTAACGTTGAAGTTAATAAAGGAAAGCCCCAAGTAGAATATAAAGAAATATTAACTAAAAAAGTTCTTCACAGAGAAATATATAAAAAACAAACTGGTGGAAAAGGTAAATATGCTGATATTCTATTTCAGATTGAACCAATAAAAAAAGATTTCCAAGGCTTAAAATTTGTAAACAAAGTAAAAGGAGGAAATATTCCGACAGAATTTATTCCTTCAATAGAAAAGGGATTTAAAGAATCTTTAAGAAATGGGCCTTTAGCAGGATACGAAATAGAAAAAGCTAAAATTATTTTACTTGATGGATCATATCATACAGTAGATTCCGATCAACTATCTTTTGAGTTAGTTAGTAAAATAGGGTTTAAAAATGCAGCTAAAAAAGCTAATCCATATCTTTTAGAACCTTTTATGAAGTTGGAAGTTTTTACTCCTCAAAAATATATGGGTATTATTGTTGGTGATCTTAATCGTAGAAGAGGTGTAATTCAAGGAATGGAAGATAAGCGAAAAAATGTAAAAATTATTAAAGCAGTAGTTCCACTCTCTGAAATGTTTGGATATGTCACTTCTTTAAGGACTTTATCTTCGGGAAGAGCCACCTCAATAATGATGTTTTCTCATTATCAGAAAGCCCCTGAAAGGATTTGTAATAAAATAATATATAAATAAATATGTTAAATTATAAAATTAAAATAAAAGCATTTGACGGCTATATATTAAACCTATCAGTAATAAAAATTATTAATTACATTTCAAAGCAGAATATAAAAGTTATTGGACCAATTACCTTACCAACTAAAAAAAAAATATATACCATTTTAAGATCTCCTCATGTACATAAAAAATCAAGAGAACAATTTAAATTGTTCATCCATAAAAGATTTTTAGTGGTATATAATGTAAAAAAGATTTTAAAACCAATTGATCTCCCTAGTGGAGTAAAATTAGAAATAAAAAAATGTTAGGACTAATTGGAAAGAAGATAGGTATGACTAGTTATTTTAATAAATTAGGTTACTGTATACCCTGTACAGTAATAAAAGCTGGACCTTGTACAGTATTACAAAAAAAAAGTATAAAAAAAGATGGCTATTATTCTATTCAACTAGGGTTTGAAGATAAAAAAAAGAAAAAAACTAATAAACCTTTATTAGGCCATTTTAAGAAATTTAACTCCTCTCCGAAAAAAAGAATATTTGAATTTGCAGGTAATTTTTTAAATTCTCCAGGAGATATAATAAAAGTAGATTTATTTAAAGAAAATGATAAAGTAGACATAGTAGGAAAATCGAAAGGTAAAGGATTTCAAGGGGTTGTAAAGCGTCACGGTTTTTCAGGAGTGGGTGAAAAAACACATGGTCAACATAATCGTTCTCGTGCACCTGGTTCAATTGGTGCAGGTTCCAATCCATCAAGAGTGTTCAAAGGGACCCGAATGGCTGGAAGAATGGGTGGAAAAAGAAGAACGATAAAAAATTTAAAGATTTTAAAAATAGATTTTAAAAGAAATTTATTAATAGTAAAAGGTTCAGTACCCGGTCACCAAAATTCTTATTTATTAATAAAAATAAAATTGGATAAAAATGATAATAGAAATTTTAAATAAAAAGGGTTTAAAAACTGGTAGAAAAATAAAATTTAATTATAATTTTCTTTACAATAATATTAATATAAAAACTAAAAAACATCTAATTTATTTAGAAATTAAAAGATTTTTAGCTGCACAAAGACAAGGTAGTCATCAAACTAAAGGAAGGAGTCAGATTCAAGGAAGTAATAAAAAAATTCAGAAACAAAAAGGAAGTGGTAATGCTAGAAAAGGTGATAGAAAAAATCCTTTATTTGTTGGTGGGGGGAGAATTTTCGGTCCAGTTAAAAGAAAGTATAATTTAAAATTAAATAAAAAGATAAAAAAGCTGGCTATAAAAATTTTATTTTATGAAAAATTTATAAATAAAAAAATTAAAATTATTGCATCTTTTCCATTAAAAGAAATTTCAACAAAGAAAATAATAAAGCTGTTAAAAGTATTAAATATATTTAAAAAAAAAATATTATTTATTACTAATAAAAGAGAGAAAAAGCTCTATTTTTCTTCTAGAAACTTGAAAAATGTAAAAATTATAAATATAATAAATGGAATAAACAGTTATGATATAGCAAAAGCTTATTACTTGATAATTAAAGAAAATTCAATAAAATATTTAGAAAATATGTTAAATAAGAGCTAAAAAAGGTGAGTGAAAAGAGAATAAAATTCCTCTTTTATAAAGAGTATATAAATAAAAACTTAAGTAAAAAAATAAAACCAATTATAACTGAAAAAGCTATATTTACCAATATATCAAATAATTATTATACTTTTATTTTTCCTATTTATTTTAATAAAAAGGAAATTTCAAAATATCTACAGAGAGTTTATAGAATTAAGATAACCAAGTTACATACTAATATTTATTATAAAAAAAAGAGTAATAAAAGAATATTGAAAAAAACTTTTTCAGGAAAAAACATAAAATTTAAAAAGGCTTTTTTTAAAGTAAAAGATTTTTAAAATGCCAATTAAGAGAAAAAACCCCATTACGCCAAGTCAAAGGTTTCAGATATTAAATAAATTTTCTGAAATAACTAAAACAAAACCAGAGAAATCTCTGGTTTTTGGGCTTTCAAAAAAAGGAGGAAGAAATAATACTGGAAAAATTACGATGAAATATATCGGAGGAGGACATAAAAAAAAATATAGAATAATAGATTTTAAAAGAAAAAAAAGGGGAATTCCTGCTATAGTTAAATCTATAGAATATGACCCAAATAGATCTTGTTTTATTTCACTTTTACATTATATAGATGGTGAAAAAAAGTATATTTTATCTATTAAAGGACTTACAGTTGGACAAAAAATATTATCTGATGAAATTACAGAACCAAAAATAGGAAATGCAATGTTATTAAAAAATATCCCTTTAGGAAGTATTATTTGCTGTATTGAATTGTACCCTAATTGTGGTGCTGCATTAGCTCGTAGTGCTGGAACATCGGTACAATTAATTGCGAAAAAAGAAAAATATTGTACTTTGAAATTACCATCAGGTGAAACCCGAATGGTATTATCTAATTGTCTGGCAACTATTGGTTCAGTATCAAATCAAGATCATAAATTAGTAATTTCAGGAAAAGCTGGAAGAAACCGTAGGTTAGGAAGAAGACCTCGAACAAGAGGAGTAGCTATGAATCCAGTTGATCACCCAATGGGTGGTGGTGAAGGAAAAGCCTCAGGAGGCCATCCAAGAAATCGAAATGGAATTCCTTCACATGGTTTTAAAACACGTAAGAAAAACAAAAAATCCAATAAATATATTATAATAAAAAAAAAAAATAAGTAGTAATAATTATGCCACGTTCATTGAAAAAAGGGCCATTTATTAATTACAAATTGATTAAAAAAATAGTAATTAATAATAGATTAAAAACAAAGAAAATAATAAAAACTTGGTCAAGAGCTTCAACAATAACTCCAGAATTTATAGGAAATTCAATTGCAGTTCATAATGGGAAAAAATTCATGACAATTTATATTTCAGAAAATATGGTAGGACATAAATTAGGAGAATTTTCTCCTACTCGAAATTTTCGTAGTCATTCTGGAGCTAAAAAAATAAAGCCTACTCGAAATAAAAAGTAATGTTTAAAAACAAAAAATTAGATTTCTATTATAAATCTAATAATATTAATTATTCAAAAATTAAGCTGATAAAATTAATTAATATTATTAAGTCGAAAAATATTGAAGATATAATGAATTTATTGATAAATTTTAAAACAAAAGGAGCAATACTTTTAAAAGAGATAATTTTGAATGCTTATAAGAATTTTAGGAGACAATCCCCCAAAAAAAATGTATATATAAAAAACATTATAATTAACAAAAGCCGAATTTTTAAAAAAATTAGGCCAACTTCACAGGGTAGAGCTAAGAAAATAAAAAAACAATTTTTTAAAATGATTTTGATTTTTTAAAATGATTTTGATACTTTACCAGGAAAAAAAGAAAAAATGGGACAAAAGGTAAATCCGATAGCCAATCGGCTAGGAATCTCAACTTGCTGGAAATCAATATGGTATAGTGAAAAGTTTAATCAGCTGAAAGAAGATTTAGAAATACGAAAATATCTAAATATTAGATTAGCAAAATCTTATTTATCATACATATATATAGAACGAAAAAAGTATAAAATTTTTATTACAATTTACTCTTCAAGACCTGTAATAATTATTGGAAAAGGCGGTAATGAAATAGAAAAATTAAAAAAAGAAATTAATAAAATTACTAAGAAAAAAATAAATATTAATATACTAGAAGTAAAGATCCCAGAAATAGAAGCTCTCTTGATTGCAAGAAACCTTGCAAATCAAATTGAAAATCGTCTACCATATAAAAAAGCTATAAAATTCGCAATAAATTCTGCATTACGTAAAAAGGTAGAAGGGATCAAAATTAAAATTTCTGGTCGTTTAAATGGAACTGAAATGGCACGTACGGAATTTTATAAAGAAGGAAGAATTCCTTTTTCGACTTTTAGAGCTAACATAGATTATTCAACTTATGAAGCTCATACTACTTATGGGAAAATAGGGATAAAAGTATGGCTTATGAAAGGAGTAGTATATAATAAAAAAGAATTATATCTCTATCTCTTAAGACCTAAAAAGAAAAAAAAAACAAGTACTTATGCTAAAGCCAAAAATAAATAAATTTGATAAACTCCATAAAGGCCGAATAAAAGGATATGCTAAAAAAGGTACAAAACTTCACTTTGGGATATTTGGACTAAAAACTTTAGATACAGCTTGGCTTTCAGATAGACAAATAGAAGCAGCACGTATAGCAGCTACACGACATATGAAAAGACAAGGAAAATTATGGATCAATATTTTTCCTAATAAGCCTATTACAAAAAAACCTCAAGAAGTTAGAATGGGTAAAGGAAAAGGGGCTATAGACCATTGGGTGGCTGTGGTAAAACCTGGGAGAATATTAATAGAAATCGATGGAGTAAATTTGGAAATAGGAAAAGAAGCTTTAAGATTAGCTGCTAATAAATTGCCAATAAGAACAAAATTAATTTTAAAAGGATGAGGAAAAAAAAAAGAATTGGTATAATATTAAGTGATAAAATGAATAAAACAAGAGTAGTAGGTGAAGTAGTAAAAAGAAAACATAAGATTTATAAAAAGAATATTTATTATACCAGAAAATATTTTGTTCACGATGAAAAAAATAAATCCAATAAAGGGAATACAGTAGAAATAATTTTTACACGACCATTAAGTAAGAAGAAACGTTGGAATTTATTTAAAATAATAAAATGTTAATGTTAAGAATCAAATATGTTACAACAAGAATCATTTCTTAATGTTGCTGATAACACGGGTGCAAAAAAAGTTTTATTAATCCGTGTATTAGGAGGTACTAAAAAAAACTATGCTTCTCTTGGCGATACTATTATAGTAACAGTTAAAAATTCAATTGCTGGATCTACCATCAAAAAAGGACAAGTCACAAAAGCAGTAGTAGTTCGAACAAAATATAAAGTTAAACGCAAGGATGGATCATATATAAGTTTCGATGATAATGCCTGTGTTTTATTATCAAAAAGTGGCGAAATTAGAGGTACTAGAATCTTTGGGCCAGTGGCAAGAGAATTAAGAGAAAAAGAATATATGAAAATAATTTCATTAGCTGTAGAAGTATTATAATATTAAAATGAAAATTAAAACTAAAGATACTATATTAATTAATAGTGGGAATTCTAAAGGCAAGAAAGGGCAAGTTATAAAGATTATAAAAAAGAAAAAGAGAGCTTTAGTAAAACTTTTCAATCAGCAATTAATTGAAATTGATTTATCGAATATACTTTTAATATATAGACCCTCTTATAATTATAAGAGTTTTGACAAAGTCCAAAAACTTTTAATTAAAGTGAGAAAAATAAATAAAAAATTAAATTCTTTCTTTTCGATAGAAGAATTAAAGAATTTATTAAAGATTAGAGATTTAGAAAATATTAAACTTAGAAAGAATGAATTATTTACCTAGATTGAAAAAAAAATACAATGAAGAGATTAAATTAAAATTAAAAAAAAAGTTTCTATATGAAGGTATAATGCAAATTCCCAAATTAACTAAAATAGTAATAAATCAAGGTATTAACAGATCTATATATGATAAAAATACATTAAATAATGCAATTGAAAATATTTCTTTAATATCTGGACAGAAAGCAATTTTTTGCCAATCAAAACGTGATGAATCAGGATTTCAACTAAGAAAAGGAACACCTATCAGTGTAAAAGTCACACTACGCAGAAATAGAATGTATGAATTTTTAGATAGATTAATAAATATTGTTTTACCTAGAGTTCGTGATTTCAATGGAGTAAATAAAAAGAGTTTTGATGGAAAAGGAAATTATAATTTAGGAATTCGTGAACAAATTATCTTTCCAGAAATAAAAAAAGATTTTAAAAAAAATATAGGAATGAATATTACTTTTGTGACTACTGCTAAAAAAGATAAAGAAGCTAAATATTTATTATATTTATTTGGTCTTCCTTTTAAAAAATAAAATTATGTCTAAAGAATCTATAAAAGCTAGACAAAAAAAACGTAGAATTTTAGTTGAGAAATATGCTAAAAAAAGAGCTTATTATAAGAAAATAGGAGATAATATAAATTTACAAAAATTGCCTAAAAATGCTTCTCCAGTTCGTTTACATAATATTTGTAAGCTCACTGGGAGAACTAAAGGTTATATTCGCAAATTTGGGGTCTCACGATTAGAATTTAGACGATTAGCCTCTCAAGGTTTAATTCCAGGAGTAAGAAAAGCTAGTTGGTAAAAAAATAAAAGAATGATTACAGATCCAATTGCCGATTGTTTAACAAGAATTAGAAATGGGTGCCTATCTAAGAAAGATATTATTTATATACAATATTCGAAAGTTATAAAAAATATTCTTAAAATTTTCCTTGAACAAGGGTTTATAGGAAATTATAAATTAAAAACAAATAAAATAATAAAGGTATATTTAAAATATATTTATCCTAAAAAAAACTCGGTAATTAAATATATTAAAAGAATAAGTAAACCAAGTTTAAGAAAATATTCAAGTAGTAAAAATTTACCTAGAGTTCTTAATGGGTTAGGAATAGCTATTATATCAACCTCAAAAGGAATAATTACTGATAAATTAGCTAGAAAAAAAAAACTAGGTGGTGAAATAATTTGTTATGTATATTAAATAATATAAAAGCTTCATGTCTAGAATTGGAAAAAGAAATATTATTATACCCAAGAATATTTTAATTAAAATTAAAAATAAGGTAATTTCTGTAACTGGTCCTCTTGGAAAACTTTCTCTTCAAATAAGAGGGAACCTAAAAATAGAAAGGGCAGAAAATAAAATAACAATAAAAAGAAGAGAGAATAATAAATATAATAAATATAATAAATCTCTACATGGATTATACAGAATGCTAATTAATAATATGATTATTGGTGTATTATATGGTTTTAAAAAAGAATTAGAATTGAAAGGAGTAGGTTATAAAGTTGCTTTAGATAATGAAAAAAAAGTATTAGAATTTAACTTAGGCTACTCTCATAATATAGTAATGAATTTCCCCAAAGACTTAAAAGTAGAAATAAAAAATGAAATGAACAAAAATCCTCGTATTATTTTAATGTCATATGATAAACAATTATTGGGGATATTTGCGGCTAAAATAAGATCTTTAAGAAAACCTGATCCTTATAAAGGCAAAGGAATTCGTTATATTAATGAATATATTATTAAAAAAGCAGGTAAATCGACTGTTAAATAAATGAATTGCTTATATGAAAAAAAAAAGACCTAGAATTTCAGTCTTTAGAAGTAATAAGCAGATTTATGTTCAAATAATAGATGATGTTAATCATCAGACTTTACTATCATATTCTTCGAAAAAAAAATCTAATTTAAAAATTACTAAAACTAAAATGGCAAGGAAAATAGGGATGATTTTAGGAGAAAAAGCCAAAAAAAGAGGTATTTATAAGTTAGTTTTTGATAGAAATGGATATTTATATCATGGTAGAGTTAAAGCTTTGGCAGAGGGTTTAAGAAAAACTGGTTTAAAATTTTAAAATATGAAAGTACAAGGAAACAAATTAAAAGAGAAATTAGTAACTTTAAAAAGAGTATGTAAAGTCACAAAAGGAAGAAGATATTTCAGTTTTACAGCTTTAGTAGTTAAAGGAAATAAAAAGGGGTTAGTAGGTTTTGGGGTTGGCAAAGCTAAAGAACCACAAAACGCTATAAAAAAGGCTGGAGATAAAGCAGAAAAAAGATTGGTTAAAATATCATTAAAAAGGGGAACTATTCCTCATGAACAAAAAGCTAAACATGGCAGTACTTATATATTTCTTTATCCAGCTTCTGAAGGTACTGGAATAATTGCAGGTGGTGTGGTTAGAATAGTTTTAGAATTAGTAGGTGTAAAAAATATTTTCTCTAAATTGAATGGTTCATCTAATCCTAATAATTGCATTAGGGCAGTAATATTAGCTTTAACAAAAATTAGAAATGCATATACTATTTCCAAAGAAAGAGGGATATCTATTAAAAAGATTTTTGAAGTTTAAATTTATTATACCATGATTCTGAATCATTTAACTCCTCTTCAAGGCTCAAATAAGAAAGGCAAACGATTAGGAAGAGGAAAAGGTTCTGGAAAAGGAAAAACGGCTACTAGAGGTAATAAAGGGGCTAAATCTCGTTCTGGGAATTCTGTGAAATTAGGATTTGAAGGTGGACAAATGCCTTTCCATAAACGGATTCCCAAATTTGGATTTAAAAATAGAAATAAAAAAAAATATAAAATATTTAATTTAGAAACGCTAGAAGATCTAATAAATATTGGAAAAGTAAAAAGAAATTTAATAAATAATAATGTATTGATAAAAATTGGTTTATTAAAAAAAAAAGAGGTTTTTAAAATCTTAGGAAAAGGGGAATTAACTCATAAAATAAAACTTTTTGCTCATAAGTTTAGTAAAAAAGCCTCTCTAAAGATTAAAAAGCTTGGAGGAAAGCCTATAATTAAATAAATAAATGACGAAAGCAAAATATATTAAATCCAAGGTATGGATAGTCAAACAGGCTTTACCAAATGTTACCAAGTACAAAAGGATAGTAACTGGATAAAGGTAAAAATGTAAAAAAAGGGAAAATGAGAAGGAATTATATTAAAATTTTACCAGGCGATAAAGTTAAATTGCAGATTTACTATTATGATTTAACTAAAGCAAGAATAATATATAGATACTAAAAGTTATAAAGTTATAATCTAAAGTTATGAAAAAAGTTACCTCTTTAAAAAGAAGAAGTCAAAATTGCAAAATTGTTAAAAGAAAAGGAAAATTAATAATTATAAATAAAGTTAAACCGAAATATAAACAAAAACAAAGATAATATATGGCTCTGATATCTGGAATAAATATACCAGAAAATAAAAGAGGAATTATAGCTCTAACTTATATTTTTGGGATTGGAAAAAATATTTCTAAAACAATATTTGAAATTCTAAAAATGAATCCAAATACAAAAGTAAAGAATTGGTCAGATTTAGAATTAAATAATATTAGAAAATTTATAAATAAGAATATAAAAATTGAAGGGGAGTTGAAAACTGAGATTAAATTAGATATTAAGAGATTACTTGATATAAAATGTTATAGAGGAATCAGACATAAAATTGGTCTTCCAGTTAGAGGTCAGAAGACTAAAAATAATTGTAGGACCAGAAAAGGGAAAAGAAAAACAATAGCTAATAAAAAAAAAATTATTAAAAAGTCATAATAAATGAAAAATCAAGATATATCTTGTTGCAATGTTCACATAAAGTCTACATTTAACAATATTATTATAACTTTGTCTAATTTTAAAGGTGATGTGCTGGCCTGGGCTTCAGCTGGACAAAAAGGTTTTAAAGGTGCAAAAAAAAATACCCCTTATGCTGCTTGTAAAACAGCTCAAGATATAGTAGAAAAAGGGAAAAAAATGGGTATTAAAAAAATTAATATTATTGTTAAAGGTCCAGGAGGTGGACGAGAAGCAGCAATTAGAACTTTAAGTAATCTAAATGTTATGAAAATAAAAGATATTACTCCTATTCCCCATAATGGTTGTAGACCCCCAAAAAAAAGAAGAATATAGTATATTATATATAAAATATATAAAAAAATGGCTAAATATATTGGTCCTAAAAATAAAATCTCTAGAAAATTTGGTTGTCTTATTTATGGAATTAAAAAAAAAAGTTTTGAAAAAAAAAACTATCCACCTGGTCAACATGGACCAAAAAAAAAAACAATAAATTTTAATAAATCAAATTATTATATTCAATTATTAGAAAAACAAAAGATAAAATATCTTTATGGAATTCTAGAAAAACAATTTAGAAAAATCTTTGAAAAAGCTTCAAAAAAAAAGGGGATCACTGGAGAAATACTTTTACAACTTTGTGAATCCAGGTTAGATAATGTCGTCTATAGATTAAATTTTGCTCCTACTAGACCAAGTGCCAGACAGTTAGTTACTCATCGACATATATTAGTAAATGGAAAAATTGTTAATATTCCATCTTTTACATTAAAACCTGGGGATATAATTTCGGTTAAAGAAAATTTAAAAATCTCTGCAAATTATAAATTACTAAAAAAAATTTCCAATTGGTTGATGTTAAAAAAAAGGAAAGGAATTTTTAAATATATTCCTAGGAGAGAACAAATTCCCGAAAATATTAATGAACGTTTACTAGTAGAATTGTATTCTAAATAATTTAATTTAATAATAGTATTATGATTTCACCAGCCCAGATAAAAATCTTAACAAATTCTAAAAATAGAGGGAAATTTTTAATAAAACCTTTAAGTACTGGATTTGGAATTACTCTAGGAAATTCATTAAGGAGAGTTTTAATATCATATTTAGAAGGATATGCCATATATTATATAATGATTAATGGTGTCAAACATGAATTCTCTTATATAGATGGAGTAATAGAAAATCTAACTGAAATAATTTTAAATTTAAAACAAATACGTTTTAAATTAAAAAGTAAAATTTATAAAAAAATCCCAGAACAGTTTACAATATTTTTAACAAAAAAAAAGTCTAAAATTACTGCTGGAGATTTATGTGGATCTATTACTTGTTTTGAAGTATTGAATCCAAATTTATTAATTTTGAATAAAGAGTTAGATACTAATTTAAAAATTACTCTCGGTATAAAAAAAGGAGTTGGATATATTCCAGTAGAAAAAAAAAAGAATAAAATAGGAAAAATACCAATTGATACTATTTTTAGTCCCATAATAAACGTAAGCTTAAAAGTAGAAACTTGTGAAGTGAATAATTGCTATGAATACGATAGTTTGATTATAGATATTCGTACTGATGGTTCAATTACTCCAAAAAAGGCTTTAAAAAAAGCTTCTAGTATCCTAATACAACATTTTACTTTATTTTTTAATGGTAAAAAAACAGAATTAAAGCTCCCAATAAAATATACTGATTATAAAGAAAGAATAAAATATTTATATATGCAAAAACTTTTAAATTGTTTAAAATTTGCTAAAATTAAAACTTGGGCTGACTTAGTAAAAGTTAAAAACTTAGGATTAGCTTATGATTCTGAGTCTGAGTATAATTTTGGAAATTTTGGAGGAGGAGATTATGGTCTTGATTTATCAAAATATCAAATATCAAAATATCAAATTAAAATTTCTAATAAAAAAAAAAGAATAAAAAATTTTCGTGAAAAAATGAGAAAAATAGTAAAGCTAAGAAATGTTATTAAAAGAAGAAAAATGACCAAAAAAAATGAGACACCAAAATAAAAATAATAATTTAGGACGAAATAAGTCTCATAGAAAATCCCTATTAACTAATCTGGCTATTTCCCTAATAAAACATAAAAGAATTAAAACAACTTTAGCTAAAGCAAAATCTTTAAAAAAATTCATTGAACCAATAATAACTAGAGGTAAAAAAAAAGATACTCATTCTATGCGAATAGTATTTAAAAAATTAAATGATAAAACTGCTGTTTTGGAACTTTTAAAAAATATATCAAAAAATAATTTAAAACGTAATGGAGGATATACAAGAATTATTAAACTTGGCAAGAGGTTAGGAGATTTTTCAGAAATGGCAATAATGGAGCTAGTTTAATGAAATATTTTCATATACCAGTTTTATTATCGGAAGTTCTAGAAAACCTTATTAAGGATATTAATGGTATCTATATAGATACTACTTTTGGTAGTGGTGGACATTCTTTTGGGATATTAAAGAAAATAAGTAATCAAGGTAAATTATTTGCTTTTGATCAAGATCAATTTGCAATTATTAAAAATAAAATTTGTGATAAAAGAATAAGATTTTTTAACGAGAACTTTCGAAATATACAAAAAATATTAAAAGCTTATAAAAACAACATTCTAAAGAATGTATCAGGAATAATAGCCGATTTAGGAGTTTCCTCGTATCAAATAGATACACCACAACGAGGGTTTTCAATAAGATTTAATAAAATTTTGGATATGAGAATGGATTTATCAAAACAAAAGTCGGCTTTAAATATAATAAAAAATTATTCTTTTGAAAAATTAAATAAGATTTTTAATAAATATGGGGAGTTTAAAAATCCGCAAAGAATATCTAGAAAAATTGTTTTAAACAGTAAATTTATTAACACTACTTTGGATTTAGTAAATCTATTCAAAAGAAATAATAACAGGAAATTTTTATCTAGATTATTCCAAGCTTTAAGAATAGAGGTAAATGATGAAATAAATGCGTTAAAGAAATTACTTAAACAATCAATAAATATTTTAAAACCGGGAGGTAGATTAGCTATTATTTCCTATCATTCATTAGAAGATAGGTTAGTTAAAAACTTCTTTAAAAGTGGAAATATACAGGGGATTATTAAATATGATAAGAAAGGTAAGAATTTATCTCCATTTAATAAAAAATATACTAAAAGAATTTTTCCAACAAAAGAAGAAATCACTAAAAATAATAGAGCTAGAAGTGCTATATTAAGAATTACACAAAAAAAAGTATGTTGATTTATCGCATTGTTTGTTTTTAAACAAACAATGAGGAAAGTAAAGTATGTTAAGTATAAGTATAAGTATAAGTATAAGTATAAGTATGTTGATTTATCGCATTGTTTAAGTATGTTGATTTATCGCATTGTTTGTTTTTAAACAAACAATGAGGAAAGTCTGGAATCACTAGGGATAACGCAACGGGTAACTCCCGTACATCGTGAGATGAGGAATAGTGCAACAGAAAGTATGTACAGTTGAGCTGTAGTGAAATCATGTAAACTCTGTGTTGTGAAATGCCAAATATACCAGAAGTATAGTAGTATAGTTCATCCCTAACTAAATATCTGCTAACTAAATATCTGGGGGGTAGGCAGATCGAGATAAAGGGTAACTTTTATCCTAGATAAATGATAAATTAAACTGAATCCGGCTTATAACATACTTTTTTTTAAAAATATTTCTCTATATTATTTATATCTAATAAGAATAAGATTTTTTGTTTGAATTTTAATAAATTATCAATTTTTAATATTTGTTTTATTAGCTTCCTTATTGTTAAGGAAGCAATCTTTTGTTTTGTTTCTAATTTATAAAAATTATATATATTTTTATATATTAATTTTTCAATGATTTTATCATCTTGGTAAATATAAAGATCATATAATAACCTATATACATATATTTTTTTTAAAAACTTAGGAGAATAAGTAATTGAAATAGAATTTTCAAAACATTTTATTTTAAAACCAAAATTAATTAAAATTTCTATAATTTTGGTTTTAGTTTTTTTAGTAAAAAATTTATTCAATTTAATATTTATCGGTGGGTATAATTTATAGATTTTGTGTTTTTTTATTTCTTTTTTAAACTTATCCTCTAAAATTATTTTATAGACTCTATCTTTATGAATAATTAAAACACCAAAATCTAAAAGACATAATATATATTTTTTATAGATCTTAAATTGGGTAAAATCCAGATCTATTTTCTTAAGATCTATTTTCTTAAGAAATATTTTATTAAGAAATATTTTCTTAAGAAATATTTTATTAAGAAATTCTTGACAATTATTATTTAGGTTGCGGTTTTTTTCTTCTTTATCTTTTTTTTTAGAGTAAAACTTAAAAATATTCTGTAGGCCTAAATATTCTTTAATTATTATATTTATATTTTTACAAATTTCTGACTCTGATTTAATGAGTATTTTGTTTTTGGATTGACAAATATTAATTTCAATTTGTTTGGTTGGAATAGTAAGAAATAAAAAATAATTTGGTTTATTAGTTTTGTTTATTAGACCGTTATAGGCTTTAATAATAGACTTGTGAATTCTTTTGTTTACTACGTATCTATTATTAACAAACAAATAATAATTCTTAAATTGAGTATTAAAAAAACTTGTAGAAGTGATATATCCTTTTATAAGAAATAATTTATCTTTTTTAAAAACTTTGATTAAGACATTTTTATAATATTCGCCAAAAATTTTAATTATTCTATATTTTAGATTTGATTTTTTTAAACTGGTAATTATCTTATTATTATGCATCATAACAAAATTAATATCAGGGTGTGAAAGAACTATCTTATTAAATTCTGATATGATATATCTTAATTCAATATGGGCAGATTTTAAAAAGTTTTTTCTATTGGGGAAATTGTAAAATAAGTTTTTCACATATATACTAGTACCATTTAATAAATTATTTAATAATACAGGGGGATATTTAAGCTTTTGATTTTCTAATGTTAAGAAGACTCCAAATTCTGATTTGGTTTTTTTAGTGTATATTTCTACCTGGCTAACTAAAGAAATATAGTATAAAGCTTCACCTCGAAAGCCTTTAGTATTTAGTGATTTGATATCTTTAAGAGAATATAATTTGGAAGTATAAAATCTCCTAATACTATTTTTCGCTTCTAAATGATTCATTCCATCACCATCATCTATAACATTAATTAAATCTTTCCCACCATTCAATAATATCAATTTAATATTTTTTGAATGTGCATCAATTGAGTTTTCTAATAATTCTTTTACTACAGAAGCTGGTCTTTTAATTACATATCCTGCTGAAATTTTATTTGAATCTTGTGTGGGTAGAATTTTTATGGTATTTTTCATAAGAACTCTATAAAAACAAAACCAAATTAAGATTTTAAACGCATTTGTGGAAAAAATAAGACCTCCTGAATATTTCTTTGATTAGTAAATAACATGATTAAACGATCAATCCCAAAGCCTATACCACTACAAGGAGGCATACCATATTCTAATGAAAGAATAAAGTCTTTATCTATTAACATATTTTCAGATTCAACTTTATTATATAATTTAATTTGTCTTTTAAATCTCTTGAATTGATCAATTGGATCATTTAATTCTGAATAAGAATTCGCTATTTCAACACCATTAATTATTAATTCATATCTTTCAGATAAACCATTTTTAAAGCGATGTTTTTTAGCTAATGGACTCATTTCAAGGGGAAAATCAATTATAAAAGTTGGTTGAATAATTTTTTTTTCACATTTTTGACTGAATATTTGATCGAGAAGTTGTCCTTTTTTCATCTTATTATCAATCTTCACATTTATTTCCTTACATATTTTTCTAATTTCAGTTTCAATAAGATTACTTAGGTCAAATCCAGTATAAATTTTAATAGCTTCAAAAAAAGTAATTTTTTTAAAGGGTGAAATCAAATGAAGAGATTGTTTGCCTACTTTGGCAAATTTTAAACAAATTTTTTGTAAAAACTTTTCAGTAAATTTCATCATCCAATAATAATCTTTATAGGCTACATATAATTCTAGAATTGTAAATTCTGGATTATGATTTTTATCTATCCCCTCGTTTCTAAAATTTCTAGAAAATTCATAAACTTTTTCTAAACCTCCAACTAGTAATTTTTTTAAATATAATTCATTGGAAATTCTTAAATAGAATGTACTTTTTAAGGTATTATGATATGTAATAAATGGTCTGGCAATAGCACCACCCGGAATGGCTTGTAAAATAGGAGTTTCAACTTCTAAATAATTTCTTTTATTTAAATAATTTCTTATAAAACTTATAATTTTAATACGTGTAAAAAATACAGTTTTAATTTCGTCATTAACGATCAAATCAACATATTTCATTCTATGTCGTTTTTCATTATTAGAAAAAGAATCAAAAGTATTTCCCGATTTATCTTTTTTTACGTTTGGTAAAGTATGTAGACATTTAGATAATAAATTTATTTTTTTTGCATATACAGAAATTTGGTTATTTTTAGTTTTGAATAAATAACCTTTCAACCATATTATATCTCCGATATCTAAAAGTTTTTTTAAAAACAAATTGTATATATTTTTGCCAGTATAAAAATTATTTATGGATATATAAATTTGTATCAAACCTTCTTTATCTTTTATTTCAATAAAAGAAGCCTTTCCCATTATTCTAATTCTAATAATTCTACCAGCAACAATAACCTTTTTATTTTTTTTGTAATTATTAATTATTTTTTTTGAATTAGAATTTATTGGATATTCTTCAGAAGGATAAGGATTAATATTTATTTTGTTTAATTTTTTAAGCTTTTTTATTCTAATCAAATTTTGGTCATAAATACGCAAATTTCTCATTAAAAGAATATTAAGACCTTGAAATATTAAGACCTTGAAGGGAGTTGAACCCTTACTCTTCTGATCCGTAGTCAGATGCTTTATCCAATTAAGCTACAAGGCCAAGGAGAGCTAGGGAAAAGGTTTCTAAATATAGACTTTCATAAAAAATAAAAAGTTAAAATACTACTTAGTAGTTAATTAGAAGTCTAGATTTAGATATTAAGAAAGAAAGAAAGAAAAAAAAATGAAACCAATTACCAATGAAATATATTTGAAATGGTATAAAGATATGTCGTTTTGGAGAAAATTTGAAGAAAAATGCCGATCATTATATTTAAAACAAAAAATAAGTGGCTTTCTCCATTTATATAGTGGTCAAGAGGCTATACCTGCCGGTATTACTTATGTGATGAATCTAAAAAAAGATAATATGATTACAGGGTATAGATGTCATATACTTGCTTTATCTATGGGAATAGACCCAAAAAAGGTTATGGCAGAATTATTTGGAAAAAAAACTGGAACTTCTTGTGGTTTAGGTGGATCGATGCATATATTTAGTAAAAAATATCGATTTTATGGTGGATATGGAATTGTAGGGGGACAAATACCATTAGGAGCAGGTATCGCCTTTGCTGATAAATACTTTAATAGAGAAGCAGTGACGGTGACGATTATGGGAGATGGTGCTATTTGGCAAGGGGCTTTACATGAAACCTTCAATATGTCCGTAATTTTAAAATTACCAGTAGTTTATATCTGCGAAAACAATAAATACGCAATGGGAACTTCAGTTAAAAAAAGTTCTTGTATTAAAAATATTTTCCAACTTGGATTATCATACAATATGCCCTCTAAATCAGTAGACGGCAGTAGCCCATTTAAAATTGCTAAAGCAGTTGACAAAGCTATTCAAAGAGCTAAAACTGGAAAAGGACCTACTTTTTTAGAAATATTAACTTACAGATTCAGAGGCCATTCAATGTCTGATCCTGAAAGTTATAGAACAAGAGCTGAAGTAATAGAACAGAAAAAAAATGATCCAATTTTAAAAATTAAAAACAAAATATTAGAAAGAAAAATTATGACTAAAAAGTTATTAAAAGCCTTGGATTTAGAATTAATAAAAAAAATAGATGAATGTGTTGTATTTGCAGAAAATTCTGATTATCCACCCCAAAAAACTAGGTTTAATGTGGTTTATTCTCAAAAAAAATATCCTTTTTTAAAATAAAAGTCCAAGTAACAAAAATGGCAGAGATAATTTACATGCCACGTTTAAGTGATACTATGAAAGAAGGTACAATAGTAAAATGGTATAAAAAAGTAGGAGAAAAAGTATTAAATGGAGAAATTTTAGCAGAAATAGAAACAGATAAAGCTATTCAAGAATTTGAATCCGAATATAAGGCTACTCTTCTCTATATAGGAGTTAAAGAAGGAGAAAAAGCAAAAGTAAATGATATTTTGGCTATTATGGGTGAAAGAAATGAAAATATAGATTATTTAATAAAGAAGAATAAGAATAAAAAAATTTTAGTATCCCCATTAGCAAAAAAAATAGCTTTAGAAAAAGGTATCAAATTAAAAACCTTAAAAGGAAGTGGACCAAAAAACAGAATTGTTAAAAAAGACATAATAAAAAGTATCAAAACAAAAAATAATAAAAAATATAAAATTAAAAATATTTCTAATATAAGGAAAATCATTAGTGAACGCTTATTAAAATCAAAAAAGATTTCTCCACATTATTATTTATTTATCGAAATTCCTGCAGATAATTTAATAAGATTTAAAAAATATATTAATAAAAAATATACTAGTAAAATTTCTTTTAATGATTTAATAGTGAAAGCTACTGCTTTATCACTTAAAAAAAATCAAAAAATAAATTCTTCATTGAAGAAAGAAAGGATTATATATCACAAAGATATTAATATAGGTATTGCTGTTTCCTTACCGGAAGGACTAATTGTACCGGTAATAAATACCGTGGAAAAAAAATCTTTAATAAAAATTTCCAAAGAAATAAAAGAAAAAATAAAAAGATATAGAAATAAAAAAATTTCTAACAATGAATTAGAAGGAAGTACTTTTACAATTTCTAATTTAGGTATGTTTGGGATAGATTGTTTTACTTCTATAATAAATCAACCTAATTCGAGTATTTTATCAGTAGGAAGTATTCAAAGAAAACCTATAGTTGATAAAAACAAAATAAAAATAGGAAATACTATTAAATTTACTTTAGCTTGTGATCATAGAATTATAGATGGTGTAATAGGTAGTACCTTTTTACTTACTTTAAAAGAATACTTATTAGAACCAATTACTATGTTAATTTAATTTAGTAAGTAATCTTTTTTTGTTTTTAGGAATCTTTTTTAAGAACTCTATTCCATTATTTTTAAATTCGAAAATAATGTTTTTAATACCATTTGTAAGAACGAGATATTGGCTTTTGAATCTCAAATAATATTTCATTATTTGATCAAAAGATTTAGATGAAATCTTTACTTCAGGAGATTTACATTCAACCATTATAAATGGTCTTTTTTTTTTAAGAACTAGAATATCTATCCGATTTTTAATATTATAAAAAGTTGAATGGAATTCGACATATATTTCATGAACATTATAGCCTCTATTTTTTATTAGATAATAAATTATCTTTTGTCTCACTAATTCTTCTTTAGTTAAAAGATAATATTTTTTTCTAATTAAGCAAAAAACGTACATTTTACCGTTAAATGTTTTTATCTTATTTTTTATATTACATTTATTCAATAGCTTGTAATTTCTTTTTTTTATATGATTATGATTAATCTTACAAATATTAAAATTAAAGAAATTAAACAAATTTCTCTTTTTATAGGTGAAGAAGAATATCTTATAAAAGAATATATAGAAGAGATAGAGAATCTTTTAAAGAACAGGATTCTAAATATATTATAGAAGTAAAAGAAGAAGATAGAATAACCAATATTTTACACTCTTACTCTATTTAAAGAATATAAGTTAATTATTCTTAAAAATTCGTAAGATCTAAATCTAAGCTTAGATAACTTAGAAAAATTACTAAAAAAGACCTCGAAAAGAAATATTTTCATTTTTTGTATTAATTTCGTAATTCACTCACGAAATTTATAATTTTATAATTTTATTAAAAAAAACACAAATAACAACATAGAAATTATAAATAATAAAAAATTAACTTTTGGTGAAATTTTGTATTTAGTAAAAAGAAAAATAAAAAAAATAGGCTTAAAGATAAATGAAATAACAGTAAAAAAAATGATACAATCTGTTGATTCCAATTTATTTATGCTTGAAAATGAGTTAAAAAAAATAAGATTTAATAATATTAATAATATAGCTGACAATTATAATTATAAACTTCTTCATAATGAATTTAAAATAATTTTAAAGATGCTTGAAGTCCACCCCCTAACTTTAATCTTAAATAAGATATATAAACTATACTTAGAAAAAGTTATGACTTATAATAATAATGAAGAAAAATTTAATAAAATAGCTAATTTAGTTTTTCTGCTAAAAGAAGCAGAGAAAAAAAATAAGAGCTATTTTTTAAAAAAGGAAGAAATAATGAAAGAACTAATTTATAAAATATGTCAAATAGAGAAAGAGAAATCTTTGATTGTATAATTATAGGAGGTGGTCCAGCAGGATATACGGCAGCCATTTATTTAGCTCGTGCAGAAATAAAACACCTTCTTTTTACAGGCTTTAAACCAGGTGGACAATTGATATCAACTAATAAAATAGAAAATTATCCTGGTTTTCCTGATGGGATATCTGGTTACAAATTAATGGAATCTTTTAAAGCCCAAAGCGAAAACTTCGGGACTAAGGTAAAAGATAATAGTGTAGTAAAAATTAATTTTAATATAATAAAAAATTGGCATGAAATTATCTTAGATAATTCTTTAAAAATAAAAACCAAAACACTAATTATAGCGACTGGAGCTTCTCCTAGATATTTAAATATTGAGAATGAAAAAAAATTAATTGGAAAGGGTATTTATACATGTGCAAATTGTGATGGCTTTTTTTTTAAAGGGAAAAAAGTAGCAGTAATTGGTGGAGGGGATAAAGCAGCAGAAGAATCTATTTATTTAGCTAATATTTGTAAAAAAGTATATCTAATAATAAGAGATAAAAAAATGAAAGCTTCAAAAATTATGCAAAAAAAAGTTTTAAACATTAAAAATGTTGAAATATTTTATTATCATAAAGTTATAAAAATAATTGGAGAAAAAAAAATAAAAGCGATTTTTTGTAAAAACAGAAAAAATAATAATAATTACTTATTTAAGGTGGCAGCTCTTTTTTTAGCTATTGGGCAAATTCCAAATAGTCTTATTTGTAAACCAAATCTAAAATTAGATAAATCTGGATATATAATTACAAAATATACAATTACTAATATTCCTGGAATATTTGCAGCAGGAGATGTGCAAGACACAAGATATCGACAAGCAATCACCTCAGCTGGATCTGGTTGTATGTCTGCAATAGAGGTAGAAAAATACCTTATTAAAGTTCAATAACCAACCTTATTAAAGTTCAATAAAGAATATAAAAGAAAAAATAAAAGAAAAAATAAATATTAGATACTTTATTAGATACTTAGAAGTTTTCTTTTCTTATCATGGATTAAGTACAAACAAACAAACATAACAAAGTACAAATAAACAAACAAACATAACATAACATAACATAAGTAAGTAAGTACAAACAAGTAAGTAAAGTACAAACATTATTTACATTTTTAATTCTTTTATTATTTACATTTTTAATTCTTTTATTATTTACATTTTTAATTCTTTTTTCTTTTACAAATAGCAGTTAGCTGCTAATCAGCAGTTAGCTGCTTATCAGCAGTTAGCAGCAGTTAGTTAGCAGCAGTTAGCTGCTAATCAGCAGTTAGCAGCAGTTAGTTAGCAGCAGTTAGCTGCTAATCAGCAGTTAGTTAGCAATCGTTAGCTAATGCTAATCAATCAATCAGCAAGCAGTTTGCTAATCAATCAATCAGTTAGTTAGCTAATGCTAAGTTTTAATAAGTATTTCTTAAAAAAGATATTTATTATTTTATTATTTATTACTTTTATATTAAAAAAAGTTTTTTAGCGATTATTAATAAATTGTTGTAAACTAGGATCTTTATTAGGACTTACTTACTTGTGTTTACAGTAACTTGTTTTTACAGTAACTTACTTGTGTTTACAGTAAATTGCCTTCATTTTATTCCAAAGTATTTTTTTTAAAAGCTATTATTTTAAATAAATTCTTAAAAAGATCTCTTTTTTAAATTATTATTTTTTAATTATTAATTATTAGAAAGTTTATTTCTATTTCTTATATAAGAAGAGAAAATATATAGAAATAATTCTGATAATAAGATAAAATATCAATAAACAATTGTAAATAACATTTTTTGTTTTCTTTATAATATTTTTTTCTTTTTCTTTATCTTTTCGTTTCATTTATCTTATGGTCTTAATTTTCGTATTAATTCTCCAACTTTCCATAATTCACTATTTTTTAATTCCTTTAATTCTTTCTTTAAAATCTCTCTATAATTACTTTTACTATTTAATGAAATAGTTCGTTCTGCCTCTTTTCCAGAAGACACGTCTTTATAAAGTTCTCTAAATAAAGAAATATTAGTGTCTCTAAATTTTTTCCACCAATCTAAAGCACCTCTTTGAGCAGTAGTAGAGCAATTTTCATACATCCAATCCATTCCTTTTTCTGCTATTAAAGGCATAAGACTTTGAGTAAGCTCTTCTACTGTTTCATTAAAGGCTTCAGAAGGTGAGTGACCATTCTCTCTTAAAACTTGGTATTGTGCTGAAAATAACCCTTGAATAGCTCCCATTAATGTTCCTCTTTCACCTGTTAAATCTGAAAACACTTCTTTTTTAAAAGTTGTTTTAAATAAAAAAGCAGAACCTATACCTATACCAATTGCTAAAGCTCTTTTTTTAGCTTTCCCAGTATAATTTTGATATATTGCATAACTAGAATTTAGTCCTTTTCCTTCTTTAAATAATCTTCTCAAAGATGTTCCTGAACCTTTAGGTGCAACAAGAAAAATATCAATTTCCTTTGGTGGTAATATTTTCGTTTTTTTATTGAATGTTAATCCAAAACCATGAGAAAAATATAAAGCTTTTCCTGGGCAAAGAAATTTTTTAATTTTTGGCCAAACCTCAATCTGACCAGCATCAGATAATAAAAACATAATGATACTTCCTTTATCTGCTGCTTCTTCTATTTCGAATAGAGTTTCATTAGCTATCCATCCATCTTTTAAAGCTTTTTGCCACGATTTTGAATTTTTTCTTTGGCCTACTATTACATTGAACCCATTATCTCTTAAATTTAATGCTTGACCAGGTCCTTGTACACCATATCCTATCACTGATATTATTTCATTTGATAATATTTTTCTGGCTTTACTTAAACTAAAGTCCTTTTTAGTTATAATTTCTTCTTCTATTTCTCCAATTTTCAACTTCATTTATTTAATGCTTTATTTATATTATATAGAATATAATAATAGAATATATAATATAATATAATATAATTAATTATCTAATTAATTAGATATTATATATAATATTAAGAGAATATAATATAATATTATCTTATCTAAGATTCTAGAATATAGAATAAAATAATCTAATTACTTTGATAGATACTATAATGCATAGCATTATTGACAATAATAAATAAATAATAGCATTTATTATTTATTATTATGAGGATTGATTATTTATGATATGATAATAAATAATAAATAATAGCATTTATTATTTATTAGGATGAGGATTGATTATATGATAATAACTAATAAATAATAGCATTTATTATTTATTAGGATGAGGATGAGAATAAATAATAGCATTTATTACAAGAATAAATAGCATTTATTATTTATTAGGATGATATGATAATAAATAATAGCATTTATTACAAGAAATAATAAATAGCATTTATTTATTATAATTAATTATGAATTTAATATTATTATTATGATTAATTATATTATTATTATTATTATTAATTATTAATTATGATATTTATGATATGATTTACAATACAATACAATAATAAATAAATAGCATTAATTATGATATTTAGGATTTACAATAATAAATAGCATTTATTCCTATAATTTTAAATAATCGTATAATTATTTTTAAGATGTTTTCTACTACACATTCAATCTCTAGTATACAGAAAACTTTATCGTCTTTTTTAAAAGATATATTTTTTTTTATTTCTAAATTAATTTTATTAAAAATCATAACTATTCTCTGATTAAAATCAGAAGTATTTTCTGAAAAAATATATAAACTTATTTTTTTTTTCATTTTTTCTTAAAAACATATTTTTGATACTGATTTTTCAGTCGGTATCATTGGTAGGGTATTATACTCTTTTTCGACTAAAATTTCTATTAAAAAAACCTCTTTAGATTTTAACATTTTCTTTATATTTTCTTTTAATTTTTCTTTAACAAATACTTTTTTACTTTTTATGTTATATGCTTTTGAAAGGTTAGTAAAATTTGGATTATATATTTTAGTATTAGAAAATCTTCTATTAAAGAATAAATCTTGCCATTGTTTTACCATTCCTAAAAAATTATTATTAAGAATTATAATTTTGATAGGTATTTCATATTGCATTATTGTCCCAAGTTCTTGAATAGTCATTTGAAACCCCCCATCTCCTACTATACATATTACTTGACGTCTTTTAGCACCTATCTTGGCACCAATAGCAGCTGGTAAAGCAAATCCCATTGTACCTAAACCTCCTGATGTTATTTGACTTTTCAGAGTAGTAAAATTAAAATATCTTGAGGCAGACATTTGATGTTGACCTACATCAGTTACTAATATACAATTAGTTTTTTTATATAAATTTATATAATTTATTACTTCTGGCATAGTAATCCCTATTTTGTTTTTTATAAATTCTTTTTCTTTTACATATTTCCTTTCTACTTTCTTTAATAAGTTAAAGGTTTTTACCCATTTTTCTGTGCTATTGGTTTTAAAGTTTTTAATTAAATAATTTAAATTATGTTTTAAATTTCCTAGTAAATAAATAGTAGGTTTTAGTCTTTTGTTAATTTCGTAATTATCTATATCTATATGTATGATTAGAGTTTTTGGGGAAATTGTTTTTATATTTCCTATAAGTCTATCATCAAAACGTAAACCTATTGCAATTATTAAATCAGATTTTAAAATTAAAATATTATTTTGGTAATTTCCATGCATTCCTAACATACCATAGTTCAAATTATGGTTGGTCTTTAAAATTCCCATACCTAATAAAGTACTAGCTACTGGTATGTTGGTCTTTTCTGCAAATTGTTTTAATTGATTTTCTGCATTTGCTAGTTTTACTCCTTGTCCAATTATTATTATTGGTTTACGGGCTTTTTTAATTGTTTTAATTACCTTTTGTAATTCTTTTTTATTAATTTTATTTTGTGTTTTTAGATTTGTTTTGGTTTTGGGTGGAAATATTATTACTTGGTTTAGTTGTTGAACCTGGGTATTTTTTGTTATATCTATTAATATAGGACCTGGTCTACCATTTGTGGCTAGGTTTAAACCTTTAGATATTACTTCGAATATTTGATCTGGTTTAGTTATTTGAAAATTCCATTTTGTCACTGGTATTGATATGTCTATTATATCTATTTCTTGAAAGGCATCTGTTCCTAATAAATTTGAAGAAACTTGACCAGTTATACATAATAATGGAGTACTATCAATTAGAGCATCGGCTAAACCAGTAATTAGATTACTGGATCCGGGACCTGATGTAGATAAACAAATACCTGGTTTTCCAGTTACTCTAGCATACCCTTGGGCTGCATGAATTGATCCTTGTTCATGACGAGTTAATATGTGTTTTATTTGTTTTTTGTAAGTGAACAAGGAATCATATATTGGCATTACTGCACCACCTGGATAACCAAAAATAAATTTTACCTTATTATAAATTAAAGTTTTAACTATAATTTCAGCCCCTGTCATTTATATTCTCTGTAATACACCCTTCAGAAGCTGAGTCATTTATATTCTCTGTAATACACCCTTCAGAAGCTGAGTCATTTATATTCTCTGTAATACACCCTTCAGAAGCTGAGTCATTTATATTCTCTGTAATACACCCTTCAGAAGCTGAGTCATTTATATTCTCTGTAATACACCCTTCAGAAGCTGAAGATACTAATTTGGAATATTTAGATAAATAGCCTGAATTTGAATTATTCTTTGGTCTTTTATATTCTTTTTTTCTATTTAGTAAATCTTTTTTGGAGATTTTTAATGTTATTCGATTTTTTATAGCATCTATCTTTATTATATCTTTTTCTTGTATTAGTGCAATTACTCCACCAATTTGTGCTTCGGGTGTTATATGACCAACTACAAAACCATGAGTTCCACCTGAGAATCTGCCATCGGTTATTAAAGCAACTTTATTTCCTAATCCGGCTCCCATAATATATGAAGTAGGTTTTAACATTTCAGGCATTCCTGGACTTCCTTTGGGTCCAACATATCTGATTACTATAACATCTCCAGATTTAATCTTATTATTTAATATTGCCTTATTGGCTTCTATTTCGGAATCAAATACTTTAGCTCTTCCAGAAAAGCAATGTCCTTCTTTTCCTGAAATTTTAGCTACGGCTCCTTTAGGTGCAATATTACCGTATAATATACGAATATGTCCTTTATTTTGTATTGGTTTGTATAATGTTGAAATTACTTTTTGATTCGAAAAAGATATATTGGGTATACCTTCTAAATTTTCTTTTATTTTTTTTCCTGTCACAGTTAAGCACTCACCATTTAGTAAGCCTTCATTTAGCAAGTATTTCATTATAATAGGAGTCCCTCCAATTGTTTCTATATCTTCCATTAAATACTTACCACTCGGTTTAAGATTCCCTATTATTGGAACATTTTCAGTAAGCTCTTTTATATTATCAATATTAAATTTGATTTTGGCTGTTTTACATATTGCTAATATATGTAATACTAAGTTAGTTGAACCGCCTAAAGCAATAGCAACTGTAATTGCATTTTTTATGGAATTTTTAGTAATTATTTTTTTAGTATTTATATTTTTTTTTAATAATTCTTTCATATAATAACCTATTTTCTTACATTCATATTTTTTATTTATATTATTAGCTAAACAAGAAGAAGAAAAAGGTAATGTCATTCCTAAGGCTTCTAAGCTTGTGGCAACTGTGTTAGCTGTATACATTCCACCACAAGCTCCAGGACCTGGACAAGCATTTTTTATTATGTTTTGGTATTCTGAATTTGAGATTTGGCCTATATTTTTTTGGCCTAATGCCTCAAATGCTGAGACAATATTTAATTTTTTTCCTTGGTATTTTCCTGATTCTATGCTACCACCATAAATTATTATTGCTGGTCTTTCTGTTCTTATTATACCCATCAACACTCCTGGTATATTCTTATCGCAGCCTGGTATTCCAATTATACCATCATAATGTTGAGCTTTTACTACACTTTCTATACTATCTGCTATTATCTCTCTAGATGGCAAAGAATATTTCATACCTTCTGTACCCATTGTCATTCCATCACTTACTCCAATTGTATTAAACTGAAATCCAATCATATTATTTTTATTTATTGATTTTTTTGCTTCTTTAGATAAAAGATTAAGATGCATATTACATGGGTTCCCCTCATACCAATTGCTTACTACTCCTATTTGTGGTTTATATAAATCTTTTGCTTTGATTCCTGTGGCATATAACATAGCCCTGTAAGCTGGTAATTCATCACTCTTGATTAAATGAGAACTATAGGTAGTATTTATTATAGCCACA